>DASYHR010000951.1:0-4304 GCA_035998385.1 Dyadobacter sp.
GGCTTCATTCTGTTTTCAGAATTCCGACTGGTATATCAAGGCAACAGGCGGACAGTTTCACACGCATAAATACGGAACCTTCACCGCTCCTATTATTAAATCTGATCACCCTGTAATGGCAGGTTTACAGCCGTTCGAAACCTGGGATGAAACTTATGTACATACTAAAGTGAATACGGATATCACCATTCTTCAGGAACGCGTGGAAGGCGACCACCACGAACCGTGGACATGGGTTAGAAATCAAGGGAAGGGGCGTGTATTTTATACGGCCTATGGCCATGACGAGCGTACCTGGAAACAGAAAGGTTTTCATGATTTGGTTGCGAATGGTATACTCTGGGCAGTGAACGATGAAGCTAAAAATGCATTGGCCAGATTTCAGTTTCCAACTGTCGAATTGAAAGATGCCGACGTACCTAATTATGAAAAACGCGACCCAGCTCCAAAATTCCAGCTGCCGCTTTCACCGGCTGAATCGCAAAAACTGATTCAGGTGCCTGTTGATTTTGAACTACAGTTATTTGCCTCCGAGCCAGATGTTGTAAAACCGATCGCTATGGCCTGGGACGAAAGAGGCAGACTTTGGGTGATTGAAACAGAAGATTATCCAAACGAAATCCGTAATGAGGAAGGAACAGGGAAAGACCGTATCAAAATATGTGAAGATACAGACGGCGACGGCAAAGCGGACAAATTCACCGTTTTTGCAGATGGCTTAAATATACCTACAAGTCTGACTTTTGCAAATGGCGGTGTCATTGTCGCACAGGCGCCTCATTTTATTTTCCTGAAAGATACCAACGGGGATGACAAAGCAGACGTTCGTGAAAATATCATCAGCGGATGGGGCAAAAGTGATACGCACGCAGGTCCTTCAAATCTGAAATACGGACTTGATAATAAAGTGTGGGGAGTGTTGGGTTACGCGGGTTACCGCGGTGAAGTCAATGGGAAACCATCAAATTTCAGTCAGGGAATCTACCGTTTCGACACCAACGGTAAAAACCTGGAATACATCGGCCGCACCTCCAACAATACCTGGGGACTTGGTTTCTCCGAAGATTTTGAAGTGTTTATATCCACTGCCAATGGAAATTACAGCGGCCACTTTGGGTTGCCTTTGGAATATGTCAAAAGATCTGTATCCGAAGGTTCAGGCAATACGGTATATAAGTTAGACTCTCATTACGATATGAATTACCTCACACCGAGTCTTCGTCAGGTTGATTTCCATGGCGGCTTTACAGCAGCTGCAGGACATAATCTCTACACAGCCCGTAACTACCCGAGATCATATTGGAACGCTACTGCTTTTGTTTGCGAACCGACTGGTCGCTTGTTATACCAGGCTTTGCTCAAACCACAGGGGGCAGGTTACAAGGAGAAAAACGGTTTCAATTTGCTGGCAAGTTCAGATGAATGGTTTTCACCAGTACATGCAGAAGTAGGCCCGGATGGCGCCGTTTGGGTAGCTGACTGGTATAGTTTCATTATTCAGCACAACCCTACCCCGCGTGGTTTCGAAAATGGAAAAGGTAATGCCTACATCAATCCGCTTCGCGACAACAAACATGGCCGTATTTACCGTGTAGTTTATAAAAAAGCAAAACCATATACGCCTGTCAAACTTGACAAAAACGATCCTGCTTCGCTATTGGCTGGTCTTAAAAACGACAATATGTTCTGGCGCACGACGGCTCAGCGACTGATCGTTGAACAGAAACATACATCGTTGATTCCTGAATTGATTAAACTGGTGAATGACCAGTCCGTGGATGAAATCGGATTGAACAGTGCTGCTGTACATGCTTTGTGGACGCTCGATGGACTAGGTGCTCTGGATGGCAAGAATGAACCGGCATACCACACCGTAGTTCGTGCCATGCGCCACGCTTCTGCCGGTGTTCGTAAAAATGCTGTCAAATTACTTCCAAGAAACGACAAAGCACTTTCTGCACTGAAATGGACAAATTCACTGAGCGATCCTGATCTGAAAGTACGATTAGCTGCAGTACAATTGTTGGCAGATCTTCCCGCATCAGAGGAAATTGGTAGAATGCTCTACCTGGCAGGACAGAACTCTGAAAACGCATCTGATGAATACATCGCTCAAGCTATATTCTCCGGCGTGATCAAACACGAAGCTGGTTTCAAACTAGCCGCAGAAAAACTGAAGGACTCTACTTTGACGGCGCGTATCGAACGTGGCCTGGTGCAGGAAACCTATATGCTGAATCTATGGTCACCTCCTATTTTCCCTCCGGTAATCACAGAAAAAGAGATCAATATCAAAGCCATCATTACCAAGGCCCAGGAAGAGTTATCAGGTGTGGTCGTATCACAGGGTGATAAAAACCATGGTTACAGCCTGTATATGAAGGACGGAAAATTACATTGGTTGATCAAACAGGATGGAAAATCGTACCAGGTTACTTCTAACCAGAAACTTCCAAACGACCGGTTTACTGCCGTGGCAACCCTATCCGAAGGTGGCGTGATGACTTTGGCGATTGAAGATGAAAAGCCTGTTACCGGAAAAGCTGCTTCCCTGTTTTCAAAACCTTTCGTGCCGGATGACATTCGTTTGGGTCGTGATAATCGAGAAAATCCTGTAGGTGATTACGCCGGCAATTCGAGACTCATGGGATGGCTCGACGTGAAAAGTACATTAAACCTGAACCAGGTTGTAAAAAACAAACACGAACACAAAATGGCTTCCGCAGAACCGACAGCTAAACCTGCTGAAGTAAAAACAGGTAAGGGAACCCCTGTAACAATCAACCTGAAAGTGATCGAGCATGAAATGAAGTTTGATAAAAAGAGCTTCACCGTAAAGCCAGGCCAGAAAGTGACGCTTCGTTTCACGAACCCTGATTTTATGCAACACAATCTGCTGATCGCTGCACCGGGAAGTCTGGAGAAGGTGGGAAATGCAGCGGATATACTGGCGCGTGAGCCAAATGCGCTTGAGCTGAATTATATCCCGAAAATGAGAGAAATTCTGCATGCCACTGAGCTGGTGAGTCCGGAAGGAAATGCAACGCTGGTGTTCATTGCTCCGGAACAACCAGGCGAATATCCATACTTATGCACCGTTCCTGGTCACTGGAGGATTATGAACGGAGTGATGAGAGTGCAATAGTAATTGTAGGAAACCAACAAAACCAATGTGCCCATGAACAAATAAAATACGAGCCGGCAGGCTTAGAACCAAGAATTCAATTCAAACTAAGTGAACATCTCTAACCGAATCAAAATGAAAAGAAAACTATCCAGAATGACGCAGCACATTTCAGCCTTTCTGTTGTACAGCATGGGCCTATTACTGCTGCTTTCAGCTACAGCCATTGCCGCTGACCGCCAGATTACCGGAACTGTAACTTCCACAGAAGACAAGAATCCACTTCCGGGTGTATCAGTAGTTGTGAAGGGAAACGGAACGCTTGGAACTGCTACAGACGCAGAGGGCAAGTTCAAACTGACTGTCCCCGAGAACGCAACGCTTGTATTGAGCTATATCGGCTACGTGACGCAGGAAATTGCAGTGGGCAGCCAAAGCACATTCAATGTGGCACTTGAGTCTGACCAGAAACAATTGACTGAAGTGGTGGTTGTGGGATACGGCACCCAGAAAAAAGGGGACGTAACCAGCTCTATTGCCAGTATCAAAAGAGAAGATTTCATTCAGGGAACTGTTCGTGATGCATCTTCTTTGATTCAGGGGAAAGTCGCGGGTCTCCGCATTACCACACCAAGCGGATCGCCAACATCAGAAAACCAGATCAACCTTCGTGGAATTAACTCTATTAACGGCACTTCTAATCCACTGATTCTGATCGATGGTATTCCCGGTGGCTTGAATACGGTAGCTCCTGAAGATATTGAATCGGTCGACGTTTTGAAAGACGGTTCTGCTGCTGCTATATACGGTACTCGTGCTACAGGTGGAGTAATCCTGATCACGACACGTAAAAACCGTTCGTCATCAAATCGTACGACTGTCGAATACAACAACTATGTGAACTTCCAGACGATCGCCCGTCGTCCTGAGCTATTGACTGGGGATGACTATCGTCAGAAAATATCAGAAGGAATTGCGTACACAGATTACGGCGGAAATACAGACTGGTTGAAGGAAATTATGCAGACGCCAGTGAGTCATAACCACAATCTCACTTTCTTTGGTGGTAATAGTCAAACCAACTTCACAGGTTCTATCAACTACCGTAACTGGGAAGGTATATTCCAAAGGTCAGCGCAAAACAGATTCACCGGTCGCGCTGACTTGAACCATTCGATGT
>DASYHR010000983.1:0-5835 GCA_035998385.1 Dyadobacter sp.
AGATTGACATTGACTTGGATAATTCTTTCACCTTTCGATTTGTGACAGACACCGTTCAACGGACACCCCTGGCAATTGATCGCCTTGTAGAGCCTGCCAGTTTGCTCAAAGCCTGTTACTGTTTTGTGTTTGCTGTTACCTATGTAACGCATCTTTTGACCCATCGGACAGATATAATGATCTGCCGCTGCGTTGTAAAAAAGCTTGTCAGCACTGAAGGGATGCTTGCTATTATAATTGCGGTTCTGACGTTTATCAAAGAGACTATATTTTACATAAGCAGTTACGTTTTTACCTTCCAGTAAAGTATAATTCTCTTCGGATCCATACCCGGCATCAGCGGTTATACATTTTGGGGCAGTACCAAAACTGGTTTCATGCTGCTCAATATGCTCTGCAAGTGTATTGGTATCGGTCGTATTAGAATGGATTGAGTAATTTACGATAAACTGGTTGGAGGTGGATATCTGAACATTGTAAGCCGGTTTTAGCTGGCCATTCTTCATGTGGTCTTCTTTCAGGCGCATAAATCCGGGCCGCCGGTGCGGTAGCGTCAATATCAGTCTTACTGTAACTATTCCTATCACCTAAAATAGCCTCCTGCTTTTCGTAGCGTTCGATATTGACCGGGTAATGTTTGGTAACATAACCAAGTTTAGCCTTCATTTTTTTGTCTACATTGTCTTTTCCACTTAGTACCTGATTGAGTTTATCAACAGTCTGCTGGACTTTTTCTTTATTGATCGTAGTCAGGTCTGGCGGATCCGGCAGGTTATCCTCACTGGCAGCAACACTCTGGGCATATTCCCAGATATGGACCAGTTGCTTTTTCATCTTTTCCTTATTGGTCGCGATCGCTTTTTTCCAAACAAAAGTATATTTATTGGCATTGGCTTCGATTTTCGTGCCGTCTGTGTATACTTCTTCAATACTCAAAAAGCCTTCCTGTGCAAGGAGCTCAACCACCTGTTCAAAAACTGCACGTAATGCATTTTTCAGGCGCACACCCCGAAAACGGTTAATCGTGTTATGATCGGGATAGCTCATCGAGCTTAAAAACATAAAATAGATGCTTTCCTTGCAAGCAGCTTCTAACTTTCTGCTCGAATATATATTACTCACATAGCCATAAACCAGCACTTTTAACAGCATCTGCGGATGATAGCTGGAACAGCCCGTTGTATGGTAAGCTGCATTGAGTGGCTCTAAACTGATCTTATTAATAACATCATTGACCACACGACAAGCATGATCTTTGGGTATCAACTCCTCTAAACTTGGAGGCAAGAGCATCAACTGATGCGGATGATAAGGTTTGAAAGTAGGTTGTCTGCGGCCCATTTTTCTGGATTTACTTATATCTAAAGATAATCAATTCAGAAATAATTGCCAACACAATAAATGCAAAAAGAGGCTGCCCTTTTGAGACAGCCTCTTTTTTTATAATCTCCTCTTGATGGCTTTGACCCCGAAGTTACGGGGAGTTTGATCCAGAATCATACTAGATCCGCATACTTTCTTAATGTCACCACTTACAACATAGTCGGGATTTTGCCTGTCTGGTGTGATCCGCAAAGTATCCGAAATGGAACAGGCGCTGACAAACGTATGGTCAAAATTTCTGTCTTCGTTAATTTCTACAAGTAGTAAGACTCCATTACCAAGATAGCTCGCTTTTGCATCCTCAACTACCATGAAAGTCCTTCCTTCGCAACCACAATCAGCAATTGGCTCTTGGTCCTTACAGGATAGAGCAGTTACAAGCATCAGACACAAAACATAAATTTGTATTTTTGAATATTCCATCTCGTTGTCAGAAAAGTTATACATCGTTTACTACTAGCATGACCTTCTTCCAGGCAAATTGGTTGTAACCGAAATAACAATTACCGATATTAATCCATCAGATCCGGACGCCGCTCCCGTGTTCTCTGAACAGCTTGCCTGTATCTCCACTCCTCAATCTTCGCCTCGTGGCCAGACATCAGAATTTCCGGTACGGTGTGTCCTTCAAAATCAGCCGGACGGGAATACACAGGTGGCGCCAATAAGTTATCCTGAAAAGAATCTGTCAACGCCGATGTCTCATCGTTCAGCACACCTGGTAACAGGCGGATGATTGCATCTGAAAGTACGGCTGCCGCAAGTTCGCCACCTGATAATACATAGTCACCAATGCTTATTTCTTTCGTAATAAACATATCACGCACCCTTTGATCTACGCCCTTGTAATGTCCGCAAAGCATCATCAGATTCCCTTTCAATGAAAGTGAATTGACCATCTTCTGCTGCATCTGCTCGCCATCCGGCGTGAGGTAGATAATCTCGTCATATGTTCGCTTCGCCTGCAGCGCACGTATACAACGGGCAATCGGCTCAATTTGCAACACCATTCCTGCGCCACCGCCAAAGGCATAGTCGTCGATCGTACGATGCTTATTCACTGAATAGTCCCGGATATCATGCAGCACAATCTCGACATACCCGCCCTGCTGTGCACGTTTAAGGATTGAATGCGCAAAGAAACTTTCAAGCAAGCCCGGAACGCAACTAATTATATCAATCCGCATCATCCGGCGTATTTGCACCATCAGCATCCAGATATACATCCAGCAATCCTTCCGGCAAATTCACGATCAATTTACTATTTTCCTTATCAGCTTTTAGTACGATATCTTCAGCTGTAGGGATCAATACTTCCACACCTTTATACTCCATGGCAATAAGATCCTGACCATTCAGCGCATATACCTCTCTCACGGTACCCAGTTCTCCCAGCTGCTCGTCTATCACTGTATACCCTTTGATTTCGTGGTAGTAGAAACTTTCATTATCCAGTTCTTCCAGTTCATCCAGAGAGAGGAACAGCGAACTTCCAACCAACGCCTGCGCTTTTTCTATCGTATCTACGTCTTCGAAAGTCACAATTGCATTACCTTGTTTCTGCAGATTGAAGTTGGCGATGAAATAAGGCACCAGCTCTCCTCGCTGCTCTACATATACTGAATCAAGTTCGTCGTAATCTCCCGGATCATCTACATCCAGAAAAAAAACCACATTGCCGCTTGTTCCGTGCGTTCTGACAATGTAACCCAGCAAAAAACATTTATCCTGTGTCACTTTATTTGATTTAAATGATCAATCACTATAAATGAATATGAGTCTGCGCGGTAAACCGACAGACTCATATTCATTAGAAAAAAGCTTTATTATTCCGCTGTTTCTGCTTCGTCAGCAGGTGCAGCAGCTTCGTCAGTAGCCTCTTCGGTTACTTCTTCTGAAACTTCTTCTTCTACAACTTCAGGTGCGTTTTTCTTAGCAATAGCTTCTGCACGGTTCTGATTTACTTTACGTTCAGCTTCAAGTTTCGTGTTTTTATCCGATTCTTTTTGCTTAGAAAGTGTATCAGCAGCAGTTGCCTTACGTCCTGTTTTAGATTCTTTCCACTCTTCGAAGCGAGCATCAGCTACTTCCTGAGTGATAGCACCTTTGATAACACCCACCTGAAGGTGTTTTTTCAACATAACTCCTTCGTGTTGCATGATCGAACGAGCTGTGTCCGTTGGCTGAGCACCTTTAAGCAACCAGTCAACTGCTTTACCTGTTTCCAAAACGATTGAAGCAGGGTTTGTTCCCGGGTTGTAACTTCCCAGTTTTTCGATGAAGCGACCATCACGTGGTGCTCTGGCATCTGCGACTACGATATCATAAATCGCTTTCTTTTTGCGTCCACGACGCGCTAATCTAATTTTTACTGCCATTATTGAATTTGTTTTGCGGGAACTCGTCCCTGAATTAAGGCTGCAAAGGTAAGCATAATTATCAGAGATTACTGCTTAATGCTCAATGAATTTAACAAAAAAAGGGAAACCAGTTTCCTGATTTCCCTTTCCTGTAATTTCAATCCCAATTCTTATTTTCTAAAACCTGCAGGGTATGAAGAACGAATTGTATTTTGCGGAAGAATTTTGATCTCAACACGACGGTTAGACTGCAAACCTTCTACAGTTGTATTTTCTGCAACCGGGCGATACTCACCATAGTACTCTACAAGAATACGGCTTGGCTCTGTAATACCTGCACGGATCAGGAATCTCTTAGCGGCATCAACACGACGACGTGAAAGCGCAACGTTATAGCTATCAGAAGCACGAGCATCCGTATGACCTACCAACACGATGCGGCAGTTTGTACGCATGTTCAACAACTCAACTACTTTGCTCAAATTCTCTTTCGAAGCATTACGGATAATTGCCTTGTCGGTATCAAATTCGATGTTGCTGAATAATGCTTCACATTCGTCTTTCGGAAGGTTGTTTTTGATTGCATCACGGATGATTTTGTCAAGATCCATAGCAACTCCACCTCCGGAAACTACACTTCCAAGTGGTGTGTTTGGCTCTTTGTCGAACAAATCAGCTACACCATCACCGTCAGTATCTGTGTATAAGCGTGGGTCAACCGGCTTAGGCATATTTGCTTTCGCGATTGAATCCGCATCTTCCATTGTTGGGTTGTAAGGAACCGGAATCAAAGATTGTGGATTTGTCCAACGCAAGTGGTAACGTCCGCTTGATGCATCATATTTACCATCTTTAGCTCTTACAGCGTTCTTTCCAAGTTTGTAGGTAAGTGCAATAGAAGCAATTCCCCATCCATCTTTCTTAGAATCACCTTTTTCAAACGTCCAGATTCCAGCTTGTGTACGGTAGTCACTCACGTCACCTACAGTAGCATCCAGTTTCTCCGTATTTACGAAGTTGTAAGTCAAATCAAAACCAAGGTCAAAACGAGGGCTTAGCTCATAATGAACGGCAAGACCAGTTGGGAATACCCACTCACGTGTGTAAGTTGATCCGTTACGGTCCCAGGTTCCCGCTGTTTTCGAGCTACCATCTGTGTTAGTAGAAACTTTCCATTCAGTTCCGAAAAATTCGCTGTTAGGGTTTGTGTTAACTGCTGTAAGGTCTGTGTGGTAATACATAATACCAGCACCCAAATGTGCATCAACTTTCCATCTTCTCATTTTTTTGTAGCCAAGCAAAAGACGGTTCAAGTTAACCGTTCCGTCGATTGTAGCCTGAATAAATGATGGGCTATTGAAATAAACACTGTAAGTCTCACCAGTAAGGCGGCTGTAATGTCTTGGCTTAGATCCTTGCAACTGTCCGTTATAACCGGTCAGCTGGATACCAAAGATCGGAGATAACTGTTTGTTGATAGATAACCCCCAGCCACCTGTTAGCTTTTCGTTTTCTCCGAGTCTGAAATCGTAAGTTTTGATATCTCCGAAGAACTTGGTAATACCTCCGTAACCTGAGATCGACCAGGTATTCATTTTGTTCGGTCCATCGTACGTACGATTTTGAGCGGAGGTGTCGAAACTCGAAAGGAATAAACTAACTAAAGCAACGTAAAGATTCTTTTTCTTCATGGGAAACACCAGTTATGTGATTCAAATATTCACTTAATTTTTAATATACAAACGATAAGAATAAGCCTGTAAGCCGGGTTCTGTTCTCTGGCAACTTTCGCTGTGCAGAGCTTCTACCATTTATCCAGGATTCCGGTCACCCGAAACCTCTAACGATCTACCCGTGCTGATGCTTTCTTGCGAAAGCGGAGACGAGTAGCCTCACGTATCAACACCTATTTGATCTTTCAGCCCGTAAGGTTTACCGTGCCCCGACGGTCACCCGTCAGGCGGTGGTCTCTTACTCCACCTTTTCACCCTTACCCGACACATAAAAAACATGCCAGGCGGTTTAATTTTCTGTGGCACTTGCTGTCAACCGGCCATTTCTGACCTGCTGCCTTCCCGTTAGGAAGTACGGT
>DASYHR010000996.1:0-13929 GCA_035998385.1 Dyadobacter sp.
TATTCGCTGCCTCCAGCAAACCGAGTACATTAGTCCCTTTTTTGTCAGTAGAAGCATATTGCCTGATTCGGGCGACTGGTATAGTCAGCTCATAATAAGCTGCAATGGAAGCCAGACACGTAGCACCACAATCTGTAAGATCGTGCTGTTTGATGATGACATGTTTCAGGCGGGTTTTGGTTTTCAGAAATGGAAAACTTCCGACAATCCATCGAAATACAGATTGCAGACGTGCTAATATAGCGTTCGATTTAGTTGGGTTCATCGTGTGGTCAGTTCAGAGGCGGAGTATCATTTGTAGCAATCAGGTTCGGGTTAAGCCAGTCGTCAGCTTTATCGTAAAGGAGTTGAAAAAGGGTCCGTTCGGTCACGAGAAAACGAGCCTGGAGCGTCATCCCTTTTTTCAGTTTCCCCTCATAACCACTTGGTAAAACCAAAGAGTTTTTATCCAGTTTGCAGCGTACTTTAAAATAGGGAGGTTCCTTCCCATTGGTATACACGTCATTTGAAATTGACATCACCTTACCTGTCACCAAGCCCCACTGGTTGTAGTTATAGGCATCAACTTGCAGCCTTGTAATGGTACCCGGCTGGATCAATCCAATGTCTTTCGGCATTACGTACATCTCGGCGATCATGGATTCGTCGGGAGAAATCTCGGCCAGAAATTCATTTGCAGCTACGATACTGCCGGGTTGTAAACCTTTAAGCTGTTGTACTGTGCCACTGATTGGCGCCTTTACAACATAAAAATCTTTCTCTCTGAGGTATTGTTGATCCTGGGAATTCAGCTCGCGCGTTTTCATTTGCAATTGTGTAAGTGCCGCCTCCCAGCGTGCCTCCTCTTCCTCCATGATCGTTTTGATCCTGTTGGTGGCGGTACTGTGTAGTAAAACAGCTCTGTCATATTCCGCTTCCGAAATCGCCTTCACATTGTACAAAGTTTTGTTTCTGGCAAAATCCTTTTCAACTGTCATCAGCGTAGTTTTTGCATCTGTGATCTTTTGCCAGAAGAGTGCAAAATCCTGTTTGTATAGTCCGCTTGACAACCCCGGCTTTTTACTCCAGTTGTTGGTTCGGCTCAGGTGCAGAAGTTTGTTCAGATCTTTGATCTGATTATCATAGTCCCCTTTTTGTGCTTTTACCAGCTGGTTCTGCTCTTTGAGAATATCAGCCTCAATCTTTAGCAATACCTGTCCTTTTTTAACACGCTGATTTTCGGAAACAAAAACCGAATCCAACCTGCCGCTTACCAGCGCTTTAATTTCGTTCCTATCATCCTGAGACCTTATGATGCCGGTACTTCGCACGCTTACATCCACTGCAATGACAAATAAAGAGACGAATGCGACGATCACAAACAGCATCAACAATTGATAAATCAGTTGTGACCTCGTATGATGTTGATGAAAATGGTAGTCTGAAGTGAACTCCAGAATTTCGCGTGGAAAGATTTTTCCGGATGTATCTTTTGTTTCCATAAGTTAGAAGAGCATGTACCTTATACTGCTATACGTTGCTACCAAACACCATACCAACGTATACACGACTCAGGGCCTTTATTAAACTCTGATCAAATAATCCACAACCAATAGGAGTATTTGAACCAGATTGGAAGGGATACAAAAAAGCGGGACTGACTTGCGCCACTCCCGCAATTTATATTTTACCCGGCTCTAGTTGGAGATCGAGTTAAAGATTCCGCCCAGATCCAGATTCAAACCGAAGCTTGATTTATCAGAGGATCCGTCTGAATCCTTGGATTCATTGCTAAAATTAATACCAAGTCCGCCGAACAAGCCACCAGATGACTGTGAATCATTGCTTCCGAACAGACCTAGAAGACCACCATTGATCTCTTGCATTTCAGTGTGATTTAATTCCTGAAGTTTCATAACATAAATGGTTTTGTTAAACATTGCTTACTCTATCGCAGGTTTTCAGCTATCCCTGTATAAATAATGCCGAAGCGTGTATTCCAATGAAGTGAATCAGATTGTCTGAGATTTTAGAAAAGTAAAAAGAACAGGTTTTTCTAAAATCCGTGTCGACAGCTCACTAGCTATTGACCGAGTTAAAAATACCTCCGAGATCCAGGTTTAAGCCAAAGCTTGACTTGTCAAAAGATCCGTCGGAGTCTTTCGACTCATTACTGAAGTTGATCCCCAAGCCTCCAACCAAACCGCCGGACGACTTTGAATCATTGTTTCCAAACAGGCCTAAAAGACCACCATTAATCTCTCTTGCTTCTTCGTGATTTAATTCCTGAAGTTTCATAATTGACAAATAGTTTAATTAGACTTAGCCTACTCTTTTTCAGGTTTTCAGCTGCCCCTGTAAGTCATGAGCGTGTGCTCCTGGTCATTTCGAAGTGAAATCAGAATACCTTTATTTTTAGCCTGTTCGGTTCGCCCGTACTAGACTAAAAACCTATCCATCTTTCATTAGCTATTCAAAGAATTGAAGATCCCACCCAAATCAAGGTTGGTTCCGAAATTTGTAGATTCCGATGATCCATCGCTATCTACTGATTGGTTACTGAAATTGATTCCCAGCTTACCAATCAGACTTCCTGATGACTGTGAATCGTTGTTACCGAAAAGGCCTAAAAGACCACCATTAATTTCTTTTGCTTCCTCGTGGTTTAATTCCTGAAGTTTCATAATTCAAGTTGTTTCGTTAAAAATCGCCTACTCTTTTCAGATTTTCGGCTACCTCTGTTGAACGTTGTGTTCGAGAGTATTTTTTAAACATGTATGCCATTTAGATTATAACTACTTGACTACAAGACAACTAATAGGAGTCAAATAAAACTCCAAGGAGTATATCAACCGATCTACCGGTAAACTTCTGTCGTATCCCGTGCGCGGTTTCCTTATATAAATCCAGATTTGCAGGAGTCCGAAAATCCGTAAAATTTTCGAGATTGTAACTGCGTGTTCACGCCTACAACCCAGCTGTTTCACGACCTCTATAGGGCTTGCCCCATTTCTCTACAATTGGAGAAATCTCCTCACCAATGGTATATTTCCCATAATAATCGCAGGGAATTGAACTACACATACGTATACAGAACTATAACAAAACGTATATGGGGAGTTGCCTGAAATGGACTGGTATGTAACGCTCGTGTACAAAAAAATATTCGTATTTGTTGTAGTCTGACTGATCTCAAGACTAAGGGGAGTCGTATATAATTTCATTAAATGACTTTGTCAAAACCATTGTGTGTTATGAATCAAACGATAGAAGAGAGAATCAGATCTGTAGCAGCGAACATCAGGAAGATCAGGGAATACAGAGACTACACGCAGGAATATCTGGCGATGAAACTAGGGATATCTCAAAATGCTTACAGCAAAATAGAGCTGGCTTACACGCGTATTACGGTGGAACGTCTTATTCAGATATCCCAGATTTTAGAAGTTGATTCAGTTGATCTCCTGCAAAGTACGAGTGACGAATTGATACGCCTCCATGCAGGGCACTCCAAAACCTACTGACATTGCGTAATCCCACTCTCATCGGTTATCCGGACTGGCTTAACGCCGTCCACCCTCCTCTTTCATTTATTTAGCAAATCTTACATTTATATATACAAAGCGGAAATCAGGTTATCTGATTTCCGCTTTGTATTTTCTTCATCTGCAACAGACTTTTTCTATTTCAAAACTTCCCTCATGGTTTGCGTAGCACAGATCCACGCTCAACAAGAATCATATCTACATGGTGTACAAGCAGTTGAATAAAATTACACAGTAATCACCCTGGCACATTCTTCGGACATTCAACCAGTATTATTTGCCATTCAAACTTTTTTTCTGGTTTCGTGCAACTTTCCTGTTTCAATTTGTATCTATGATTCGGTGCTGCAAAGAGGGCATCTCCGCTTAACACAGATTCAAACCATTCATAATAATAATGGTTCTATGTTATACCAAGTACTTATCTTTGCAATGTACTGAAAGGTAAAAAGTTCATTTACACTTTCGGACAGCCAAAAATCTATTAGCCATGAAATTCTTTACAAACCTGATAGCAGCACTTGTGCTTAGCGTGAGCTTTGCCGTTGCTCAAACATCATCCGCCCCAACGGGAAAAGTAGCCGGAGCAATTCTGGACGAAAAGTCGGCTGCATTCCCTTTTGTAAATGTGCTGCTATTGCACGCAAAGGACTCCACCCTTGCGAAGGGGTTCTCATCTGACGAAAACGGTAAATTTCTTTTTGAACAGGTGGTCCGGGGACAATACATTACGCTGGTCTCGATGGTCGGCTATCAAAAGGAATACAGCAAAGTGTTCAAAGTAGAGAATACACTCGTAACCCTACCCGCCACCACTCTGAAACCTGATACCAAAGCACTGGATGAAGTGACCGTGGTAGCAAAAAAACCATTCATTGAACAGCAAATAGATCGCACCGTACTCAATGTAGAAAACAGCATTGTCTCTGCAGGTTCTACAGCTCTGGAAGTATTGGAACGAGCACCGGGGGTTACAGTGGATCAGCAAAACGATGCACTAAAACTCAGAGGAAAAGAAGGTGTAATTGTACAAATTGACGGAAAGCAGACCTTTCTTTCCCAGCAGGAACTCATGAATTTGCTGCGTAATACACCCAGTGATAACATTGAAAAAATAGAGCTGATTACAAATCCTTCTGCTAAATATGATGCTGCCGGTAACTCGGGAATCATCAATATCAAGATGAAACGTAACAAAAACTATGGTACTAACGGAAATATTAATCTTGGTGCGGGTTATGCCCGACACGGTCGTGCCAATGCGACCGGAACGATCAATCATCGTGCGGGCAAAATCAGCTCTTTCATAAGTGCCGGAACTTTCTTCAACAAAGGCTTTAACAACAACGACATATACAGATCAATTCCGTTTGAAGACAAGGTTACCATTTTTGACCAGAAGACTGAACGGATCAATAAGTCACAATACCACAATGTGAGAGCAGGGGTTGACTATTTTGCTACGGACAAATCAACTTTCGGCATCCTGTTGTCAGGGTTCACAAATTCTTTCAGCAATCCTTTCGGACAAACCAATACCCGTATTCTCAACGAAGACCTGAGCCTGCAACGCACCTTCCGCACGGATGTATTCAATGGTTCTAAAATGAATAACTACAGCACAAATCTCAACTTTAAACATCAGTTTGATGACAAAGGAAAGGAACTGACTTTCGATGTAGATTATGTAAAATACAAAGGAGAAAACCGTAGCGAGCTGAATACACGCTACAGCAAACCAAACGGAGAAGCAGACGGTGCCCCGGAAATTGTGCGAAACGCAATGCCTTCGGAGATTAATATCGGTGTTGCCAAGCTTGATTACACCCAACCCCTCTGGAAAGGCAAGTTTGAAACCGGCTTGAAAGCCAGTTATGTAGCCTCCGACAACAACATGGTTTTTGAAACAAAAACAGATGACTGGACACTGGATCCTTCACGTTCCAACCAGTTCAAATACACGGAAAATGTAAATGCAGCCTACATTAACTACAGCGGTAAAATTTCTAAAAAACTGACTTATCAATTGGGTTTCCGCGGTGAACACACACATTCAATTGGTAACTCGGTAACACTGAATCAAAAACGAGATCGTAATTACATTAATTTGTTTCCAAGTATGTTTTTGTCGCAACAGCTGGATACAAACAACGTGCTGAACCTGTCGTACAGCCGCCGGATCGATCGCCCGAATTACCAGTCACTGAATCCGTTTGAGTATTATCTGGATCCATATACATTTCAGAGAGGAAACCCCAACCTGAAGCCACAGTATACCAATTCGTTTCAATTGGTACACGTTTACAAAAGCTTCCTGAACACCACATTGGCCTACAGCAGAATTAAAGATATGATTGCGGATGAGTTGCCACAGCAAATCGCATCCGAAAACAAAACCTTTGTTACATCGGATAACCTTGACAACCAGGACAATGTCAGTCTTACCATCTCCGCACCTATTCCAATCAGAAAATGGTGGACGTTGCAGACCAATTTCACAGGGGTATACAATCACTACAACTCATTTTACCTGGATGAGCTGTTAGAGATCAAACAGTTTTCCTGGAACATGTACGCCAACAACCAGTTTACTATTAAAAATGGCTGGTCGGCAGAGTTGTCAGGCTGGTACAATAGCCGTGCATTTTACGGACTCTATGCAGCAAAACCCATGGGTATGGTGAACGTGGGATTACAGAAAAGTCTATGGAACAAGAAGGCAACCATCAGACTCAATGTGAATGACTTGTTTTGGACTAACCAATTTCGCGGACGCGCTGTGTACAAAGACATCGACTTTAGGGTGAATTCGCAATGGCCAAGCAGGCAAGCCAGAATTACTTTCACTTACAATTTCGGTAACCAGAATGTAAAAGGCGCCCGCCAGCGTAATACCGGTTCAGACGATCTGCAAAAAAGAGCTGGCGGCAGCAATTAATCAGTAAGGAATATCAGTCTGTAAAGGCTCTATTCATAAATTAGTTAGGTTTGTTATGCAGAAAATCCATCACGTCCTTCGTGATGGATTTCTTATTTTACTCAAGCAAATAAAAACCCCGAACTGATCCGGGGTTTAGAAAAATAACTTATTGAAAACTTTTATCCCTGACCATTTCCCAATTTGGCTTCATCGTCAGCAATTTTCTTCTTCAACGATTCGATGTTTTTGGTAAGCTTGTCAAGATTGTCAGAGGCTTTTCTGGCGCTTTTGGCATCTTTACGGGCTCTGCTTGCAGCCTTGCTGGCTCGTCGCGATAACCCTTTATCCTGTGCATTACCTGCCAGTTTCTCCGCGGCACGTCCATTTTCATCTGCTGATTTTTGGGCACGTTCTGCCGTTTTGGCCACGTCCGAAGTTTTGGAAGCTAACTCATTTTCCAGCTTTGCCAATTCCAGACGATTATCGTTTAGTTTCTTGCTGATTTCAAGTGTGCTTTTTTGTTGTTTTAATGTGTTGATAGAATCTTTTGTTACAACTTGTGCTGAGACAGACAGCGAGAATAGCATGATTGTCAGAGTACTTATGATCCAATACTTTTTCATGAGTTTATTTACTTAGTGATACAACTAAACCAATATACGCAAAAACCATGCCTTCCCAAATCCAGTTGTAGAAAGCATAGATTTGACTCTGAAGTAAATCTATTGCCTGTGAATATCGGACAGCAATTCCACAATAATTTCCCCGTAGTTTACTTTTATATCAAATATTTGTGGAAGCGGAATATTCCTGTTGAGAGCCAGAAGTTGCCGTACAACACCGGCATGGGTAACGATGGCGACACGGTTGTAGGATTGCCTGCTCAGCTCTAACCAAAATTCCTGCAAACGTGCAAACATCAGATTCATATTTTCTCCGCCCGGCACTGTTACATTTACGAAGTCGTCCATCCAAAGTTGCAGTTGAGTCTGATCCACAGTATCCCAGGTCTTTCCTTCCCACTCTCCAAAGTTAAATTCCTGCAATCGGTAGTCTGTTATGTATTCCGTTGATATATACCCGGCAAGAGTGATACATCTCTTAGCTGGACTCGAATAGACAACATCTAAATCAGTAGGCAAATTGGCAATGACTAACTCACACTCCTCCCGAAACGTTTCGGTGAGAGGTACATCTGTGCGCCCGTAAATGAGTCCGGGAGATAGCAATGGAGTTGTATGCCTGATCAGATAAACTTCCATAAAATGGCAACGAAAAGGTAAAAACTTACTTCGCTAACCTGCTGCACAGCACCCAGACAATCGCCGGTATATCCACCGATCCACTTGTAAAAATACCGGCTCATCAAAACGGTGATGATATACAGGAATAGCAGTGAGAGCAATAATTCTGGCTGTTTTAAAAAATAAATCAAACCAAGAAACGGGACCATGGCCAGAATTGAAGCGACTACGAAAGTGCTCTTTTTCGTGGCAGTGGCAACAGGTTTGGCTTTGCTGTCGTCTGAATCCCTTGCATAAGGCTGCGTAAAAATGACTGTTACAGCCATCATTCTGCTTAATGCATGACCGGAAACAAGGGTAAGAGTTAGTATGAAAAAATCCGCATTGGCGAGCTCTCCGAGATATTTCAGCGACAGAAATTTAATAGATAGCATAAATACAAGTCCCGCCACCCCGTAGGTTCCGAGCCGGCTGTCTTTCATAATCATCAAAATCTTTTCCTTTGTCCACCCACCGCCAAAACCGTCGCAGACATCAGCAAAACCATCTTCATGAAATGCACCGGTTGTAATGACCGAGAAAATCATAGACATTAACAGGCCGATTTCCATATTGAGAAGATGATCACCTGCCAGCCAGACAGCACCGCAGATCAACCCGACCAGCCAGCCGATGAGAGGTAAAAAACGCGTAGCCCTGCTAAGGCTATCTGCAGAATAGCTCACCCAACCAGGAATGGGAAACCTTGTATAGAATTGCAGTGCCACAAAGAACAGAGTTGATTGTTTTTTCATGAAGCTGATTTTGTACTCACGCCTGCATCTTCAAAACTCGCCATTTCATTCAGAAAAGCGACTGCGCTTTGCACTAACGGATAAGCAAGGGCGCACCCTGTTCCTTCTCCTAGTCTTAAATCCAACGTAAGTATAGGTCTTGCAACCAGTTTTTGCATGAGAAGTGTATGTCCTTTCTCGTCAGACTGATGACAAAAAATGGCATAATCTCTTACCGAAGCATTCAATTTTACAGCACATAAAAAGGCCACTGTTGCTATAAAACCATCCACGAGGATAATCATTTTATGATCCGCCGCCGCCAACATGGCACCACACATCATCGCTATTTCAAAACCACCGAATGTACTTAGTACCTCCATTACATCATTTTGAGGAACAGGATATTGATCCAAAACTTGCTGTAGGATTCGTTGCTTATTCAGTAGTTGCTGATCATCCAAACCAGTGCCTCTGCCGACACAATCAGCGAGTGGAATATTGAGTAACTTACTCATAATCAAAGCAGCCGACGAGGTATTCCCAATCCCCATTTCTCCGAAACCAACTATAGTACAGCCTGTTGCTTGTACTGTTCCGATCAAAGCAGCACCCCGCCCGAAGCATAAATCACATTCCTGCCTGGTCATAGCTGGTTCCCCAAGCATATTCCTGGTACCTCTGTTTACCTTTAGGTCTACTAACTGTTCATTGGGCTCAAATTCGTAGTCAACCCCGGCGTCCGCCAATAGAAGTTTAATTCCATGTTGTCTTGTAAAAACATTGATGGCCGCACCTCCGCCGATAAAATTAAGCACCATTTGGGGTGTCACTTGGGATGGATAAGCGCTCACTCCACTCGCCGCAATTCCATGAGTCGCTGCAAATACGATGATATGCGGCTCTATGAGTTTTGGACTTAATGTTTGTTGAATATCAGCTACCTGGAAAGCTATTGCTTCCAGCATACCCAACGCGCCGAAAGGCTTGGTTTTCTGATCAATTTTATGCTGCAGCCGTTCCTGAAATGTGCTCATTTTTGATACTCTTTTTTTATTTCAATTTCATCGGGATACCTGAAACCATCAGTGTAGCCTCGTTGGCTACGGATGCAACATACTGGTTAGCCCATCCTTGTAAATCCGTAAACTTCCTTCCCAATTCGGTTTCTCCATGCAGCCCCATCCCTATTTCATTTGAAACAATAATGAACACGCCATCCATCTCAACCAGCCCGTTTATCTCCTTTTGAAATGCAAGTAGCGAATCGTCTATATTTTCGTACTTCATCAAAATGTTTGTAAGCCAAAGCGTAACGCAATCGATCACCACCACTTTCCCTGCAATGGGCAGCAAATGAATATCCATCTCACTTTCCAGCGAAGTCCATTCTTCTCCTCTTTCCTGTTTATGTCTTTCAACTCTAACGGCGAAATCATCATCCCAAATTTTGGCAGTGGCTACATACACAGGATTCTTACTAAGCTGCAATGCTTTTTCCTGCGCAAACCGGCTTTTTCCACTTCGTACCCCTCCTGTTATGTAAACTATCATTTCTCCTCAGCGCTTTTGAAGCGTTTGTACAGAAAGAGTTGCCATTTCTCTTCAGCCACGCCTGCTTTATCCATTTCTGCCCGGGCAAGGGTAAAAAACAGATCCGATAACCGGTTGATGTAGGCAGGAATCGCCTCATGCACTTCATCGGTTTTGATAAGCGAAATCAACCTTCGCTCCCCCCGACGCATTTGTGTGCGGGCTACATGACATAAAGCCGAGACCTCATTCCCGCCTGGCAACAGAAAATAATCTGACGGAGAAGTCATAGCCGTTTCCAGATCATCAATCCATTCTTCACAAAACTGCGCTCCGTCTTCCGGCATTGGATTTTTATTCTCTTTTTTTGCTGTTGAAGGTCTTGCCAGATGCGACATCATATCCATCAGATCTTTCTGGATTTTATGCAAATTCGGTTGCCATGCATGGTCGCCGCCTAATTTGACACGTAACAATCCAATCGTAGAATTAGCCTCATCCAGTGTTCCGATGCATTCTATACGAACATCATCCTTGTCTACCCTGCTTCCTCCAAATAAACCAGTGGTTCCTTTGTCTCCTTTTTTTGTATATATCTTCATGTTATCTGGCTTGTATCTCTCAGCGAATAGCTGTTAGCTGAGATGTAAACACCCTTTTATTTAAGTCGTTTGTAATAGAAAAGTTCGTGCTTTGGAAGTACTCCCGGGTGTATAATTCGGATCAGATCTGCCAGAACCAGATGAGGATTTACGGCACCCGATTCCCAATAATCGTTGGCCCCCTTGGCATTGAATCGTTTATTATAATTGAAAATCTGTCCTGTTTTAAAGGCTTGAAAGTCACCGTAACGTGTATCCTTGTCAAGCACTTCAGTCTTTGAATCAATATTGGTAATACTCACATTTAACCACAAGTCAGCCGTAAGTGCCACCGGGTACACGGCCTCGAAAGCAAGGGGCAAACTCCCTGTAGCACTTGTTTTTGACCAGTGATATTTGGCTCCTGCATCTTCCAGAAAACCAGCAACATAGCTATTGCCGTTAGGTACAAACCATGCATCTTTGGAATGCATGCCGGTAATCACAGCCGGTTTATTCTTCAATTTTCTGGTTAATGCTGCCAATCTTGCATATTCCTTTTCTACAGCAGAAAATTTTTTATTTACTTCTTCTTCCTTGTTCATCAAAGCTGCTAATAATTTCACCCATTCTGCTCTTCCTAAAGGTGTTGTTTCAACCCATTCCGAATTGATCAGCACGGGTATTCCAGCCTGTCGAAGCGATTGATAGCGATTCATTTTCGATACAGGACTCCCTACGGCCATGATTAAATCCGGACGCATACTGATGAGCAGTTCCTCATTCAATCCCTGATCTTTACCAACTTCGGCAACTTTACCAGAATGAATCCGCTCCATCACTTTTGTATTGGATACATACTTCATATTGCCCATTCCGGTCAATACATCTTCTGCATTCAAAAATCCCAAAAGTCCGATGTGCAGAGACGACATCGCCACCAAACTGCGAACCGGAATTTCAATTACCTGACTTTCCTGAAAGCCTTTAGGATGAGGCGTACCACGCTGTACAAGCACATAGGAAATTGTGTCCGTTCTGTTTTCAAACGGACTCATGATCCTTACAATCTTGTAGTGATTTCGGTAAGCGATTGTAAATCCTCTGGCGTGCTTGATTTTAAGTTTCTCAGGAAAGAGATCCCTGGAAAAATCCTCCTCCGTTTTCTCATAGAGAGTTGAAGAGGTACTGCAGGCAGTAAAAAGCCAGAAAAATGAAACAAACTGACAGAACAATAGCGTTCGTCTGCCAGCCATAAAATGGAACTTGAGCATATTCGTCTTGGGCTTTTCATCCGAAAGCCATAGGATTATGTTTAAAGGCAGGTCTTCTGACTTGTTCCAATTGCAGCGCCTTCCCGGGCGGTAATTATGAATGAAGAGTTAAAAATTTAAATGCTGTAAGTCATTTTTAATTTTTAATTCTTCATTTCTCCCAGTGACTTCTTTACCACAATCGCTTTTAGAACTTACAGCAGCGGAGACTGTTCCGGACTTACACCGGTATTCCCTTTTCATTACACAGAAGTGTAAACCTTTTAAAATCCAAAAATACTAAGAAATAGCGGTCGATTGTAAGACTGATAAAACAAAATCACATCTTGTTGCTGTGTTTGCTTTTGGAAGTGTAATGGTATTGTATCCCATTCTTTGATAAACCGAAGCGATTGCACTGTGTAGGAGAACAGATTCATCGAAAGTTTGCCAGCGCTCAGCATCATTTACATATATTTCTCTCCAGGGAGGTGCAATGAATACATCGCTGTGGTACCGGTAATTTTTGGATGCATGATAAAATTGTTCGTTAACAGAAATTCCTCCCACTTCCAGATATGCGATAATGTCAGGAATACCGCGATCGAAGAAAGAACATACATCCACTTGCAAATTGCAATTAAAATCTGAAATCATTCTTTCCAAAGCCAGATTTGCAAAACATTCCAGATTGATCCAGGGAACACAAGCGCTGCCAGCAGCGACCTGCTCCTGAATAAGGACCCTGGAAACCTCTGGAACACAATGATGCCCCCTTTGAGAAAGTGTATCAATCAGGGTAGACTTACCAGATCCCGGCCCTCCAGTGATAATAATATTGTTCATTACATTTTAAGATTCCGCACGTCCAAGCTGCAAACCTAATTCTAAACCGGCTCAAAATGAAACGGGACGACACTTTGTGGAAGGCGATTCTGGAGGATGTTTTCGACGACTTCCTGACCTTTTTCTACCCGGATTCAAGTACTTTATTTAATGTTGAAAAAGGATTTGAGTATCTGGACAAAGAGCTTGAGCAGCTTTTCCCCCCGCAAGAAGATGTGTATGCCCTGCGTTTTGTAGATAAGTTGGTCAAGGTGTATACCAAACAAGGGGTTGAGCAATGGATTTTGGTTCATGTTGAAGTACAGGGCTACCCTGATAAGCAATTTGCGGAGAGGATGTTTACTTACTATTACCGCATTTTAGACAAACATCAAAAACCAATCACCGCTTTTGCCATATTGACAGATGGAAATAAAAACTACCATCCGGATCGTTATGAAAGATCATTCCTGGGTACAACCATCCTCTACAAGTTCAATTCATACAAAGTTCTGAATCAAAATCCGGAAGAGCTATTAGCCAATGACAATCCTTTCGCAATAGTGATTTTGGTAGTGCAAGCTGCAATTCAGTCTAAAAAGCTAAGAGATGATCAGATTTTCCCTTTAAAGATAGAGCTCATCAAAACACTGTTAACCAAAGAGATAAGCAAGATCAAAATCAGAAAACTCTTGAACTTTCTCAAATACTATATTCGTTTTGAAAACAAGGAAACAGAAGTTAAATTTGAAGAAGAATTAGATTTCATCACTGAAAAAAGAAAGACTATGGGTATTGAAGAATTTTTGCTTGACAGAGCTAAAAGAGAAGGGGAACGCGAGAGTGCTATCAAATTTGTAAAAACGTTGGTCAAGGAAACTACTTTCTCCGTTGAAAAAATTGCAAGCCTTGTAGGCGTATCTGTCGATTTTGTCAATAAGACAAAGGCAGAAATGAAAAATTAAAAAACAGAAATAAACTGACAATCAATAGTACGGCGATAAAACAAACCTTGTGATTAAGCGCTGCAACTTTGTCAATTTCACTTGACGCTATTTCTCTGTCCATTTCACCAATGAACGGCTTCTCAACAAGTTTTCCGTGATAGATATTCGGACCGCCAAAGCGACAATTCAGTATCCCGGCTAATGCTGATTCCGGGTAACCCGAGTTCGGACTTTTATGTCTACTTCCATATCTCAGCATAAATTGCAGACCTCGTATACTACCCGTTAGCAAGATCATCAGTATAGCCGTAAGTCGCGCAGGAACAAAA
>DASYHR010001056.1:0-1558 GCA_035998385.1 Dyadobacter sp.
TATAAACGCATCCTCATAAATGGTTCTGTCCTGAATAATTGTTGCATAAGTGGTAGAGCGGATTTGCTGAACTTGTGCAAACCTGCTGTTTAAAAAATAAATTTGCAGATTAAACGCCCATCGCTCCATGTCCTCGTAAAAACTTGCCAGATAAGGATTTCCTTCAACTGCTTCATACATGACATCCCATTTGTAATGCGCTCCAAGCATTTGAGTAAGGGTGGTTTTTCCAGCCCCGATGTTTCCTACAATCGCAATATGCATATCAAAGTAATAAAAGTGAATGATCTATTTAACAGCGGAGGGGGTTTGGCAAAAGTAGCAAATTACCGCTAATGCTGTATTGTGATCAAAGTCACAATGTGTATGGTTTCTCAAAACTTGTAATATTCGTATATTTGCAACCTGTAAGAAAAACGCTCTGTTAAATCATAGGGTAAAGTGAGTAAGAGGAACCGGGGTCAAGCAACCCTGCATAAAGTCAAAGTGGATGAAACCATACAAAGTTATATTGTACTATTGCTATTCGCCGATTGAGGATACAGAAAAATACCGTGACGAGCATCACGTTTTTTGTGTTGAAAATAACCTTCTAGGGCGAATCATCATTGCTCCTGAAGGCTTGAACGGAACGGTCTCAGGTTCACCGGAAGACTGTGAAAAATATATGAATTATGTGCACTCGGATGCCCGGTTTGCACATACACAGTTTAAGATTGATGAGCACGACCAGCCAGCGTTTCAAAAGCTGCATGTACGCGTGAAAGACGAAATCGTCAACTCGGATCTTGGTGTAGATCCTTTGGAGAGAACAGGGAAACACCTGGAGCCTTCTGAATTCAAAGCGCTTCTGAGTGATCCTGAAGTGGTTTTGGTTGATATGCGTTCAGATTACGAACATGAAGTGGGCAAGTTCAAAGGTGCTATCACTTTTGACATGCATAATCTGCGTGAGTTGCCGGATCATTTGCATGAAATTGAACATTTAAAAGATAAAAAAATTGTTACCTATTGCACCGGCGGTATCAAGTGTGAGAAAGCCAGTGCATATCTGATCGAAAAAGGTTTTACAGACGTGTATCAGTTGCACGGCGGGATCATTCGCTACGGACTGGAAGAAGGTGGCGAAAACTTCGACGGCAAATGTTACGTTTTCGACAATCGTATTACTGTAGACGTCAATACGGTTAACCCGACTGTGATCTCAACCTGCCACATTTGTAATGAACCGTGTGATCGTATGGTCAATTGTGCAAACGCGGAATGTAACAATCACCTTCCGATTTGCCACAAATGTGCGGAAGAAATGGAGGGCGCCTGCTCTCCGGAATGTAAGGCACATCCTGAGAAACGTGTTTATGACGGCACGGGCTATTACGTGAGCAAAAGTAATCACTACCAGCCGTTACAAGGGCTGAAGAGTCAGAAGAGAAATATCAAACAACAAAAACAGGCTCAACGGGAGTCAGCCTGAGGAGTTTACAAACTTTTTTCAAGAACAAAGTCATTCATCCAATAAGGACCTACCGGGATATCTTCTTCAAGGATAACCCTGTAA
>DASYHR010001103.1:0-2619 GCA_035998385.1 Dyadobacter sp.
AAGTACCATGGTGGATATTAAAATTGAAGAGAACAGTATTGGTCATCACAAACAACAATCAAAAAAACGATACAACAGGAAAGTAAGGTTCTTTCTTTATTTTCTTCTTCTTACATTTTCGCTTACAACAAGCCTACAGGCTCAAACCGATAGCCTTCGTCTGGATTCAGCTGAAGTAAAGCGGCCCAATTATGCTATGTTGCGTGGTATTTTTGCCGGACAGTCAGCAATCTATTTAGGTAGCATTTATGGCCTCTCCAAGTCTTGGTACAAAAACCCGCTCGCCAAATTCACCGTTCAGGACGATTCCCACGACTGGCTTCAAATGGACAAAATGGGGCACGTTTACACATCTTACCAAATTGCCCGTCACACTGCCGCACTTTATAAGCAAGCCGGTATTTCTAAAAAACAAATGCTTATCTATGGCGCTATTTCAGGCGTCATTTTTCAGACCCCCATCGAGATACTGGATGGTTTTTCGCCGGACTATGGCTTTTCGCCGGGAGACATGTTTGCCAATTTGACCGGGTCATTGCTTTTTTTAGGTCAGGTAGCTGTTTGGGATGAAATCAGAATTCAGCCTAAATTTTCATTTCATTATACAAATCTGGCAGCTGTACGACCAGAACTGCTGGGTTCTAAAAATACGGAACGCTGGCTTAAAGACTACAACGGACAGACGTATTGGTTGTCAGGAAGTCCCCGTAGTTTTTTCAAAGATGGCGGATGGCCTGCCTGGCTTTGTTTTTCAGTGGGTTATGGGATTAATAATATGGTGTCTGCAGAGCGATACAAAAGCGTGGAAATGGGATATACGCCATATCGGGAGTATTATCTGTCGGTAGATATTGATCTTACCAAAATAAAAACAAAAAGTAAGTTTCTGAGAACGATTGGCTTTATGGCTAATTCTATCAAAATTCCGGCACCTGCATTACAATTCAGTAAAAAAGGTGTGAATTTTAAACCTTTCTATTTTTAAGCCGGCCATCCCTGATAGCAGGCGAGTACTCAAACGGGCCATGTGGCTGATACTAAAAACAAAATCATTATGAATATCGGAGATAAAGTAAGGTTGGTTCATGGGAAGGAAGAGGGTGTTATATACGCTTTTCTACCAGGAAATGTTGTAGAGGTTGAAATTGAGGATGGGTTTCGTATTCCTGTATTAAGGAACGAAATTGTCACCATATCGCCTGTAGAAGCGCAGCGGTTGGTAAAGCCGTTTGAAGACCAGCAAATTCAGAAACAAAGTGAGAAGATTGTCCCGCGTAATCTGCCATTCGCGGAGAAGGGCATTTACCTTGCATTTGCGGCGGTAAACGACAGATCTGTGACTGTGCATCTCATCAATAATACAGACTGGATTATACCTTTCACGGCTACATCGCTTGATCAACAGGTATTTACAGGTTTGACTGCCGGCGCTTTACAGCCCCGGACTGCCCAGAAGCTTTCTGAATTACTGATGAAAGACTTCGAAAACTGGCCTACTTTTGAATTCAGGTTGTTATATTATCGTGAGGGAAAGTATACTTTGCCGTTACCACTTCATAAAAAGCTGAAATGCAGAGCGCAGTCATTTTACAAAAGTAAAGGCAAGGCGCCCGTACTTGGCCGGGAAGCATTCGTGTATCAGCTTGATGAGGAAAATTTAAAGAAAGAAGAGGTTGTTGTTGATACAAATTTGTCGGAAGCGTTGAAAAACAGCATGATGGGAGGGGCTGAACAGGAGAAACCGGAGTTGCCAAAACCTGAAAATGTTGTTGATTTACATATAGAAAAGCTAAGGCAGGATTTTGATAAATTGGATAAAGACAGGATACTAAACCTTCAGTTGGAAGCGTTCGAAAGCAGCCTGGAACGTGCTATTGCCAATGGAATGGACGACATCACGTTCATCCATGGCGCAGGTAACGGTGTGTTGCGTACAGAGCTGCACCGCAGGCTTAGCAAAAACCAGCATGTTCAGTTTTATAAAGATGCTCAAAAGGAAAAATTCGGATACGGTGCAACGCTCGTTAAGATTAAGTAGATTCATCAGCAAACCTTTAAAGGTGATGGTGTTGACTGTTGTGTTAGTGACGCAATGGCAGTGTAAAACGACCACCAAAACGACCCCCAAGGCGCCTATGGAAGAATACCAATATTCCGACAAGGAATTACAGAATGAAAAACATTTGTCGGCGCTTAACGTGCCGGTGGAAATTCCTGTTGCTGAAATTGAAAATCAGTTGAACCAGAAGTTGAAAGGACTGATTTATGAAGACAAGAGTTATGAGGATGACGGCAATGACAATCTGAAAGCGAAAGTCTGGAAACTCAGCCCGATTAAAATGGTGGCTTTAGATTCGTCTTTTCTGTTTGAAGTTCCTTTAAAGATTTGGGTAAGTGCCGGTTATAAAATCAGTCCGCTTGGAATGACCATGTCTGGCTATAAGGATACCGAATTTTCAATCAAGATCAGACTGATCTCTAAAATGGTATTCACGCCTGATTGGAAAGTGAAGTCAGAAACCTATGTAGATAGCTATGATTGGCTTTCGGAACCAAGTGTAAAAGTGGCCGGTATCAATATACCTATCAAAAGTATGGTCAGCAGAATGCTGAACAAAA
>DASYHR010000526.1:0-3076 GCA_035998385.1 Dyadobacter sp.
TATATATTTCATGCACGACATTATTGTAATCGGCGGAGGAATTGTAGGCCTGGCCACAGCGTTACGTGTCAAGGAACAAAAACCCGCTCTGAAGGTACTCGTTTTAGAAAAGGAAAACGAAGTAGCCAAACACCAGACAGGACATAACAGCGGTGTGATCCATTCGGGCTTGTATTACAAACCGGGAAGCCTCAAAGCCACCAATTGTATCCGCGGCTATGAAATGTTGATCGACTTCTGTGAAAAAGAAGGTGTTCCATTTGACCTTTGTGGGAAAATAGTAGTTGCCACAAATGAGGAGCAAAAACCATTACTTCGCAACCTGTATGAGCGCGGAATGCAGAATGGACTCGTAAAAAACAGAATGATTTCTGCAGGCGAAATCAAGGAAATTGAGCCACATGTAAAAGGCGTTGAAGGTATCTGGGTTCCGTACACGGGTATCATCGATTACAAGGCAGTTTCTGAGAAATATGCAGAATGCTTATTAAAAGCCGGAGGAGATATTCACTTCAGCGAGAAGGTTACTGCAATTAAAAATCAGGGCTCCTATTCAGAGGTTATTTCTGAATCCGGAAAAGTATTTGAGGGACGACTCGTCGTCAACTGCGCCGGATTGTATTCTGATAAAGTAGCGCAATACACCCAGACAGAAAAAATCAAAGTCCGCATTATACCTTTCCGCGGGGAATATTACAAAATCAAGCCTGAGAAACATCATCTGGTCAAAAATCTGATATATCCCGTTCCAGATCCCAATTTCCCGTTCTTAGGGGTACACTTCACCCGTATGATTGAAGGGGGTATTGAGGCTGGTCCTAATGCTGTTTTTGCCTTTAAACGTGAGGGATACAAAAAGACAGATATCAATGTTTCCGAGATGCTCGAATCCCTCGCATGGCCCGGGTTCAGAAAAGTGGCAACCAAATACTGGAAAACGGGAATGGGCGAATACTACCGTTCATTTTCAAAAGCAGCTTTTACCAAAGCATTACAAGAGCTGATTCCGGATATACAAGAAGACGACTTAATTCCGGGAGGAGCAGGCGTGCGTGCTCAGGCCTGCGACTACGAGGGCGGTTTGCTGGATGACTTCTCCATCATCGAAAATAAGGGTGCCATCAATGTATGTAATGCCCCTTCGCCTGCTGCTACATCATCATTGTCTATCGGACAGACCATATCGGAAAGGGTATTGGCAAGAATTTAAAAGCAAAATACGTTAAAGCAAAAAATCGCCTCATTTGCACAGTGCAAATGAGGCGATTTTTTTAATGGTCAATTCCGATGGACTATAAACCGTTTTCTTTTCCCAGTTTACTGTTTTTCTTTCCGTATCCAAAATAGATAGCTAATCCCAGCCCCAACCAGATAGCCAGACGGTACCAGCTTTCTATAGGTAGAGAATACATCAGATAGCAGCAAACGACTATTCCCATGATTGGAACAAACGGCACCAACGGGGTACGGAATGAGCGGGGAAGGTCAGGTCTTTTTACACGCAACATCCATACACCCACACAAACCAGCGCAAATGCAAACAGCGTTCCGATACTTACCATATGTCCCAGATCACTTACAGGAACAAGCCCGGCAAAGATGCTCACGAAGAACATAAAGAATATGTTCGTTTTGAACGGAGTACTGAATTTAGGGTGAATCTGGCTGAAGAATTTAGGTAATAAACCATCCTTACTCATTGAGTAAAATACACGGCTCTGACCCAAAAGCATCACAAGCATTACAGATGTATAACCTGCAAGAATCGCAATGATCAGACCAGTCTGAAGACTGTCATAACCTGTTTTAGCAAATGCTGTAGCAGCAGGTTTCGCGTCGTTGGCAAACTCAGTGTAATTTACAAGGCCTGTCATCACGTGCGCAAAAAGGATGTACAGAATCGTACAAATCACCAAAGAGCCAAGGATACCAATCGGCATACCTTTTTGTGGATTTTTAGCTTCCTGCGCAGCAGTTGATACTGCATCAAACCCAATGAAGGCGAAGAATACGACAGCCGCACCGGTTGCGATTCCACTCCATCCGAAGTTTTCATAGTTTCCTGTGTTCTCAGGAATGTAAGGAACATAATTTTGTGGATCGATGTGGCTCCACCCTAAAGCGATGAAAACCAATACTACCGCCACTTTTAATACTACTAAGAGGTTGTTTAGGAAAGCAGATCCTTCTGTTCCTCTGATCAGGAGCAGGGATAATGCGCATACGATTAAAATTGCAGGAAGGTTAATGATACCATTGTCGATGATGGTACCATCGCTCAACTTTAATACTTCAAAAGGAGAGCAGACCAGCTGAGCTGGCAGGTGAATATCAAACTTACTTAAAAATTCGAGCAGATAACGCGACCAGCTCACAGATACGGTAGCAGCTCCCAAGGCATATTCAAGCACAAGATCCCAGCCGATAATCCAGGCTACGAATTCACCCATTGTCGCATAGGAATAAGTGTATGCACTACCTGCAATGGGAATCATGGAAGCGAATTCAGCGTAGCAAAGACCTGCAAAACCGCAACCCACCGCCGCAAGAATAAATGAAATGGTTACAGCAGGACCCGAGTGCTCAGCAGCTGCAATTCCGGTCAGTGAAAAAAGACCAGCTCCGATGATGGCACCAATACCCAACGCAACAAGACTCGCCGATCCTAATGATCTTTTTAACTGATTTTCTTCTCCTGTAGATTCTTTTAATAATTTTTCAATAGGCTTTTTCAGCCAAAGTTGATTTGCCATAAAGTGTTCTTTATCGTAGTTATTTGACCATCGTACCTTAAAACTAAAATAAAATTTGCTAAGTATACGCTATAGCAGAATAAAAAAGGGGGAAAGTAAAGTACTTTCCCCCTATTATCCTTTATTTATTATGCATTCAGTTTTTTGCCGCTAACTGTTGGTTGAACAACACCTTCAACAGCAGGTGTAAGTGACTTGTTGGAATTGTCTTCTTTCTGCAGCAAATCTACAACGATAGGCGCTGAGACAAAAAGAGATGAGTAGGTACCTACGATTACCCCAAGTAACATACAGAAGGTAAATCCTCTTAATACCACACCTCC
>DASYHR010000531.1:0-5001 GCA_035998385.1 Dyadobacter sp.
ATGGCGGTTGAGCATCTGATTCAAAATGGCTACGAACGCATTGCGCATTTGGGTGGGCCGCTCAATTTGTTGGTGAGCCGTGAAAGGATGAAAGGCTATAGGGCAGCCCTGGAGAAATACCGAAAACCGGTAGAAGAAGAGCTGGTGATCCAGGGAATGTTGTCTCAGCAGAAAGCACGGATTTATGGCAAATATTTGCTTGATATGGAGAATCGTCCCGATGCGATCTTTGCAGTGAACGACTCGGCAGCGATAGAAATTATGCTGATGGCAAAGGAAAAAGGGATTAGCGTGCCGGACGAACTTGGAGTTGTGGGCTTTAGTGATAACCCTGAGTCAGCATATATAGGTCCGGGTTTGACAACCGTACGCCAGCCGACCATCGAAATAGGGAAAACCACAGCGAGATGGATTTTACAAATGATTGACGCGGATGAAGATTTCAATGCGGGTGAGGAGCGTATCCTGGAGACCGAACTGATTGTACGAGGCTCCTCTACGCGCAGAAAATAGATCTATAAAGAAAAGAGCGTATCGCATCGCAATGGATCCATACGCTCTTTTTCTGTAATGGGAATTCTTATTAACTCAAAACTTCCCTCAGCAATTTCAGACTCTTCGGAACCGCAACCGTCGGATCTTCTTTCCCTTCCATTTCTAAAGATACATATCCGTTGAAGTTGGCTTTACGCAGAATGGAGGCAATCCGTTTGTAATCCAGGTTCAAATCGTAATAGTGACCGCCGCCATAATAGGTTTTAGCCTGAACAATCGTGGCATAAGGAGCCAGCCGCTCAAACTGCGGATAAGGATCTCCTACAAAATTGCCCGTATCCACATTCATGCCCATCGCAGGTGAAGATGCAAGGGGCTTGTAAATTTCAAGCAGGTAATCAATATTAGATGAAAGACCCCAGTGGTTTTCAATGGCCAGAATCACCCCCGCTTTCTCTGCGGCTAACAGACATTCTCCGTACGAATCGATACACCATTTAATCGCGTCCTGATCCGTGTAACCCTCAATCGGCGGCTCCTGGCCATCTTTGTAATAAGCTGCGTCCCGCTTTTTGGTTCGCCAGCTGCCCGTGTTCATACGGATACAAGGAATGCCCAGTTGCGTTGCCAGATTAATACAGCGGATCGTATGTTCTACATCCTTTTTTCGATCTTCCGATTTGGGTTGCACAAAGCTCTGATGAATCGAAAGCATGGGTAAGGACAAGCCTGCATCGAAAGCTTTACGTTTCAGCTTGTTCAAATAAGGAACAGTTTCATTATCCATCTGACGATGCAAAATCTCTACCCCGTCAAATCCGAGTTTGGCGGCATCCTCAATTACTTTTTCAACCGGATACTTCTGTTCCTGGAAATGCCAGTAAGAATAGGTGGACACAGCAATCGGAATCCTTCTTGCTTTGGGTGTTGCAGGTACGATTTCGCTCGCTTGTGTGTGCTGAGTTGCCAGTATAGCGGCAGTAGCCAATGCACTATTCTTGATCCAGTTTCTTCTGGAGGCACTTTGTTCATGCTGGGAATTCATATCAGGTAGGTTTAAGATTTTGTAACGGGAATTGTTTTAATATCAAATCATGGAAATTTATGATTTTTCTTAGAATAAATTACTGATTTTGTTTTAAAACATTAGCTCCCATGATATCAATCTGAGCTTGTGGAATCGGGAAATATTCATTTTTACCTTTTGTAAAAGTAGCGCCGCTGTAATAGGTGCGTAGCTTGCTTTCTTTTGCCAGGTAGGCATTGAGCGTTTCGGCGGCAACACCCCAGCGAACAAGGTCGAAAAACCGGTGTCCTTCCATGGCTAATTCTACTCTGCGCTCAAATCGCACTGCTTTTCTCGCATATTCCTGGTTGGCAAATGCTGTATATGGTTTTACCAGATAATTGGCAGCAGGCTGTCCGCTTGCATTCATCACCATTACATTTCCTGCACGAGTCCGGATTTGGTTCACGATTGTGAGCGCAGTTGCAAGATCATTTTCTTCTACTGCTACTTCTGCACGCATCAGCAATACATCGGCATAGCGAAGTGCGCGGTAGTTGTTTGCATTCGCCCGGGGGGATTCTGCTCCTGCATTTTCTCCACTGTAGGCAAAGAATTTCTTGAATGTATAGGGTCCGCCAAAAGCCTGATCGCGGATCCAGTTTCTACCCGGATGTACCCCCCAGTTAAGAAATGGAATTCCGCGGCGACCAACCGTCCAGTCCAGGCGTGGATCCACTGTGCCTGTATAAGGCGTGAATGCAGCTGCCGAAGCCAGACCTTCGTCATTTTTTACGTCCACATCATTGAACGTATCCAGAAGCGGCAACCCGTTCGCATCTGTTTTGAATGCATTGACAAGGTTTTGAGACGGTTGATAAAATCCGCAGCAACCACCCGGCGCCGAGCCGTATGGGAAATTGTAATTATCTCCCCAGCTACCATTCTGGCCATTTCCACCGTCACCTACCGACATTTGTACTTCAAAAACCGACTCGCTGTTGTTTTCAGTCGTGATGCGGAAATTATCATGAAAGCTGTTTACCAGAGTGAATGGTCCGTTTGTGGTAATGTCGACAAGTAAAGGTTTGGCAGCTGTGTAATCCTTTTGATACATGTGAACTTTTGCCAAAAGCGCTTTTGCTGTCCACTTGCTTGCTCGCCCAACCTGCGCTTTTGTAGCAGAAAGGTTGTCCACCGCGAATTGAAAATCAGCTTCAATATTGGCCCATATATCTTTGTCGTTAGGGAGGTTGAGATAGTCCGTTACCGTCTCATCCACATAAGGCACCATATTCCAAAGCTTTTTTGCCTCAAAATGATACCATCCTCTCAGGAAACGCGCTTCGCCTGTAGCCTGCGCTTTTTCAGCCTCTGTCATATCGGAGGTTTTGGCGATAAGCCTGATTACATCGTTAGAGCGTGATACGCCGTCGTATAGGGAAATCCATTTATCATTGTAGGCCCCGATATCTGCCTGCCCAATGTAGCGTTCAATGGTTGTAATTTGAGCCTGATCACCAACATCACTTCCTTTGTAGGCGTCGTCGGAAGAGACAGAACCATATATCCAGTTGCTGACAGACGAGGTATTTACAGGCCCTGATCCTACGCCATCCAGCAAACTATATGCGCCGATCAATACAGCGTTCACACCTGCTTTGTTGGAAAGCAGCTCTTCGTTTGCGACGCCGAGTGGCGTTGTGGAGAGGAACTTCTCCCCGCAGGAAGTCATCATTCCCACGCAAACCAATGCTGTTAATATTATAACTTTGCTTTTCATATCTATTTGATTTATAAAATCCTGTTTGGTCTTTTTGATATATTAAAATCCAAAGTTCAGCCCCACCTGATACATTTTGGACATCGGATAGTTACCCTGGTCTACACCCAAAACCGTACTTCCCGGGGTAGAACCAACAGACGTTACTTCCGGATCAATACCACTGTATTTGGTGATGGTAAACAGGTTTTGTCCCTGCAGGTAAATGCGCGCATTGGAAAGGCCGATTTTGGAAACTACCTTATTAGGAAGTGTGTAACCTATCGTCAGGTTTTTCATTCTGAAATAGGAACCGTCTTCCACAAAGTAGCTCGAAGGCTGCTGGCTACGGCTGTCATTCGCATCCAGAATCGGAAGTACAGCATCAGGATTTTCGGGTGTCCACGAATCATTCAACATACGCAAACTTCTGTTTCCAGCCTGGTTGTTGAAGTCTACCCAGCGTTTCACCATATTGATGATCTGGTTTCCCTGCACGCCCTGGAAAAATGCCGATAAGTCAAATCCCTTGTAGCCGAGATTCAGGTTTACGCCATAGGTGAAGTCAGGATGAGGATTTCCAATGAAAACCCGGTCAGCATCTGTGATGGTACCATCCCCATCAGTATCCTGGTATTTGTATTTCCCCACAGCGGCATAGCCGGGATACAATGGTCCGTTATCCACTTCTCCCTGGTTCTGGTAAATTCCGTCTATTTTCAAACCATAGAAAGAATACAGCGGCATGCCCACTACTGAGCGAGTCCAGGTATAGCTACGAATTGTTGGTCCGAGCAATACGGCCGTCGGGCTGTTATTAAGCTTTTGTACTTCGTTTTTATATTTTGAAAAATTCACACCGACCGAATAGGTGAGGTCACCGTTTAAAGCAGTATTGTTGAAGTCCAATGCCAGATCAATTCCTTTGTTGTTCATTTCTCCAACGTTCACAAATGGAATAGTTGCAACACCTTGGGTCGCCGGTAAAGCCACCTGATAAAGCATGTCGGATGTTGTACGGTTGTACAGGTCAATATTGATGCCGATCATGCCTTTCAGCAAAGTTGCATCAAGACCAAGGTTTGTTTGGGTTGTTGTTTCCCATTTTGCATTTTGATTTCCAAATGCTTCGGTATCGAAACCTGGCGTAACTGAGTTGTTGGAACCGTCAATTGCATAAGAAGATAGGCTCAAACTTGAACGATAAGTACTAAAACCATTGTAATTACCGATTTCCTGATTCCCCGTCTGTCCCCATCCTGCACGTAGCTTCAAGTCTGTAAGCCAGCTCAATCCTTTCATAAAACTTTCTTCCGAAAGTCTCCAACCTGCGCTGAAAGCCGGAAAAGTTCCGTAGCGGTTATTAGCACCAAAACGTGAAGAACCATCACGACGAACTGTTGCTTCCAGCAGATAACGGTCTTTCAATGCATAATTCAGTTTCCCAAAAATGGAGAACAAAGCCCATTCATATCCTGCGCCGGTATTGGCAATACCCGCCGTGCCCGAATTCAGATACATATACAAAGGATCTTCGGAAAAGAAAGTGGTACGTGTAGCAGAGAAATCTCTTCCTGTTCCTTTAATTGCTTCGGTTCCTGCCAGTACGTTCAGTTTGTGAATACCTCCGAACGTCTTGCTGTAGTTCAGCGTATTCGACCAGGTCCAGTTTACGTCATAGGCATAAGCATTGGTAAGCGCATTGTTGGCTTCAATCTCTGCTTCTTCAAGGTCCATC
>DASYHR010001109.1:0-4657 GCA_035998385.1 Dyadobacter sp.
GTTCAATGAGATCTGTATAACGTTCGAATATTTCCCGGATACTGCGGGATACTCCTTTGTAGACATCGAATCGCGGATAAACAAAAATAATGTGAGGGCAAAGTTGCATCGCCGTGCGTGAAGGCATAGCGGAGCGCACGCCAAATTTCCTTGCCTCATAACTGGCAGTTGCGACAACCCCGCGGCCTGTGGGAGAGCCGCCCACAGCGATAGCCTTGCCCCGAAGATCGGGGTTATCACGTTGTTCCACGGAAGCATAAAAAGCGTCCATGTCTATATGGATAATTTTACGAATCTCTGCTGGTATCTCATTCATTGTTTGGTGGCCGCAGATCGGGACAGATGCTCTTTTACTACAATCATAACCTTCATAAAATAAGTATGACAAATCAATTCGCCACAGGATTTCTTCCTAGCTTCGCATTGAAATATAACAACCCGGCTTTTTTTCAAAAGGTCGCATCAACAGGCTGTTTTTTTTCGTAAGTATAGGCGGAAGTCAAGCTAAGTCAACCCGACCTCGCCGGAATCCATTTTAGCTCAGCCGATAGAATCGAAATATAGATGAATTTAAGATTACATAAAGTTGCCATTTTTTTCTGCTTGCTCATTGTTTCTATGGCGCTTTCTGTGCAAGTTTATGCTCAGGAGAGATGCGGTACCATGGAGGCGCTGAACAAACAATTTTTAAATAATCCTGCGGAAAAAATCAGTTTTGATAACCGAGAAGTAGAACTTCGCAAGGTAATTAGTCAGCGTGTTGCGGCTGGCAACGCCATGCGAACGACGGCCAATGTAACAATTCCGGTAGTATTTCATATCGTGATGCGGGCACCTAATCTGGTTACAGATCGGCAGATATTGTCGCAGATGGATACCGTGAACAGGGATTATGCAGGGATAAATCAAAACAATGCAAGAATTTTATCTGCATTTCAGGAGGTGTACGGTTCGTCGGGAATTCAATTCTGCCTGGCTCAGCGCACACCTGACAATCAACCAACAACGGGCATTGTCAGGTACACAACCACACAAGTTGGCTTTTCTGATGTTGTTGGCATACAGGCTGGCAGTGTGAAACACGTGAGTACAGGCGGAGCAGACGCATGGGATCCCACAAGGTATCTGAATATCTGGGTGTGTGACTTTACCAACAATTTGCTGGGTTATGCTACATTCCCGAATACCGGGAGAGCAGATGAACAGGGAGTGGTAATCAACCAGAGAAGTTTACCTGGTGGATCCGCTTCAAACTATAACTTTGGAAAAACGCTGACACATGAGCTGGGACATTTTTTTAATCTTTTCCATATCTGGGGAGATGACTTTGGAAGCTGCTCAGGCTCGGACAATGTAAGCGACACCCCGAACCAGGGAAAAGAAACTGAAGGGCTGCCAACAGGCATCGTCACCGATAATTGCTCGCCAACTGCTCCGGGTATCATGTATCAAAATTTCATGGACTATACCTATGATGCGGGGTTGCTCATGTTTACCAGAGGGCAGGTTGATCGAATGGATGCAGCTTTCGCAACCTACCGCTCCATGCTTGGCAATTCGGACGCTTGTGTTCCTTTGACGCTCAACAGAAATGATGCTGAAATTAAAACGATCAACAGTCCCGATCAGCGATTGTGTACAGGTTCATTTACTCCGCAAATCACGGTCGAAAACAGGGGAAGCCAGACATTGACCTCTTTAACTATTGAAGCACGAATTGATGACGGAACTGTCGTGCGATCCAACTGGACAGGCTCAATTGCTACCTATCAGCAGGTATTGATCAGCTTGCCTGCCATGCAGACAGTTGAAGGGAATCACGTATTTTCTATAACAATTTCGAATCCGAGCGGCGCTGCAGACGAAGAGGTATCGAACAACGTACTCACCAAAGAGTTCATGTATTATGAGCCGAGGGAAGCTCCGGTACGTGAAGGTTTTGAAAGTAACTTCCTGCCTGTTGCCTGGGATATTGTGAATGAAGACCAGGGCGTGACTTGGGAACGAACAAATCTTGCTGCTAAAACCGGAGCCTATTCTGTTCGCATTAACAACACAACCAATCCCGAAACCGGACAGAGAGATTACCTGCGCAGCCCAACAGTAAATATAGCCAATACCGACTCCGCATTTGTCTCTTTCCAGGTAGCCGCTGCGAGTTATACCAACTCGTCGGTTCAGACTGCCACTTGGGATAGGCTACAGGTGCTTATTAGTACAGATTGCGGAAAAACATACACTTCTGTTTATAAAAAGTGGGGTGCTGCTTTGGTAACGCGTACGGGTGCGACCCGCACTGAATTTGTTCCCGGAAACACCGAATGGCGGAGAGAGGAAATTGATATCGGGCGCTTCATAACCAGCGGTGAGGTATTGGTTGCTTTTCAGAATATCACCGGAAATGGCAACAACATATATCTTGATGATGTCAATATCAGAACTGTTACTGTCAATCCTAATCTGAAAGAGGAAGGGTTTTTGGTAACTCCCAATCCAACAGACGGAGCTATATCGGTTCAGTTTTACCCTCATCCGGCCACGCTCAGGTCGATTCAGATTTACAACGTTTCCGGCCAGCTCATGGCTGAAAGGCAAATCGTAAACAGGCAGGTGACCGGCAATATTTATGATTTTGAACTGAGGAACTGTAACGCCGGCTTGTATGTGGTGAGAGCAGTTTTTGAAGATAAAGTACTGACGAAAAAGTTTGTGAAAGTGAAGTAGAGGGCAAAAGAAAATGCCGGCCTTAGAGCCGGCATTTTTTGCTTAAAGTATCAAAGAATTCGTTTTACAACGACTTTACTATTGGTCTGAGAAACAGCGTAATCCTTCGCGTTTTCATTGTTTGGGATTAGGAATATCTGTTTTTTCTTCTTCCCGTCGGTAGAAACCCAGTTGGCAGAATAAATTTCCGGAAGAGGTCCTGCAAGAATAGGTCTGTTGTCGGAATGATAAAAAACGTCTTCTTCTTCGTAAGCAGTTTCAAGATCACTTCCTTCAATTACATCGCATATAATTTTAAGCTTACCGAAGTCGTCATCAGCCAATCCCCTTATCCGCGCCTTTCCGTAAAACGGGTCTTCTTCAAACTCCCATTTGATATAATACTCGATTACATTTCCTATTTGAGAATCTACGTAATCGGCTGTTAGCAGTTGTTCCTGACGCATGGTGATGTATTTTATTTACTAATAGTATTTCTAAATGCGGACTTTCAACACTTGGTATAGGAGCATTTCGACAAATGTAGTCGGTAAGTATTCTTTTCCAAAAATTAAAAGTTGTCTTTGTCATTTTTTGTGAAAATAAATTCTTAAAGCGATCCAATGTCGACGTTGTCTACACTCCGGTACCCGCCGTATTGTAAATTCCGGCGGATAGGTATTTTGTAACGCAAGGCTACTACGGTATGATTTTTGTTAGCTGACGGCATAAATAACACTATACGGAATAAAATATTCCTTCACTTAGCCAAAGCTCACTATGAAAAAAGCTCAACGACCGAATCAGGTTGGTTGTGTTCCCTGGGAGAGTACCTTCAGGTTTACACTGGCCACCCTCCTGATCACATTTGGCATCATTGCCGAAACGGCTGCACAGCAGACACCCGTTGATACGCTCCCTAAACCCAAAATTGATACGCTTGCCAAACCTGCTGCCAGGCCTGACAGCATCAATAAACCTAAAATAACAAACGACTCACTGGCCAAACCTATCCAGAGAGTTGATCCGCTGGTGAAACCCAGGACGCAAACAGATACGACTAAGAAGGAAGTAACTCCGGCAGCTAACAAAAACACCGAAGCAATCTCTGACAGCGCTGCCATGAGCAAAATTCCGGGAAACGTGAATAAACCTGTGATAGCCGATTCTACTGCTGCCACATCCGATTCTACGGCCGCCGCTACTCCGGTAATTCAGCAGGATAGTATTCCTGACCCCGGCGTAGGTGCCCGGGCGATCAAAGGACTCGTAGTGGATGAAAACGGAACAGGGTTGCCGGGCGTCAGTATTGTTGTCAAAAATAGTAAAATTCAAACTGTAACCACAGCTGAGGGAACATTTGACATGAAGGTGCCTGCAGGCAATGTGATTCTTGTATTCACTTACGTTGGATTTACCACGAAAGAAGTGCCTGTCAAAAAACAAACAACCTACAACGTACAGCTGAATCCGGAAGCAAAAGCTTTAAAGGAAGTGGTCGTAGTAGGGTATGGAGCTCAAAGTAAGAGGGACTTGGCCAGCTCCACGACACGTGTGACGGGTAGTGAATATAAATCGGCGGTAGTGAATACGGTTGATCAGGCACTGCAAGGCAGAACGACCGGGGTTCAGGTAGTTGAAACTTCGGGAGAACCTGGTGCCGCGGCAGTGGTGAGGATTAGAGGAAATAATTCGCTGAGTGGAAATAACGAACCCTTGTATGTGATAGATGGATTTCCAATGCCAGCCTACCGCGAAGCCGGTGCCAATTTCAGCGGCGCATACACACAGAATGGATTATATGGTATCAATCCCAATGATATTGAAAGTATGGAGGTTTTGAAAGATGCTTCCGCTACAGCTATATATGGTTCTCGCGGTGCCAATGGAGTTATCTTAATCACAACGAAAGCAGGTAAGCGCGGAACAGGACGTGTCGAACTGGTGAACAAAA
>DASYHR010001112.1:0-2829 GCA_035998385.1 Dyadobacter sp.
GAATGGATCGAAAGGCGGATTTCGTTCATTACCATTGTGCGGGAAAATGCCTGAATGTAGTGTAATCGCGGCTCTCTGATCTGTGATAGTCTGTAGCAGGCTTGTAATTCCAACTCCTCCCCCTATTTTTGAAATAAAAACAGCAGCATGGTTTTTGAAAATGCGAACGAAATTCTGAGTATACGCGATCTGGGACCTGATGACAGCGACCTCGTATACGACGTGCGCAATACGGATATGACCCTTATCTGGAATGTTGGTGAGAGCATGCACATTACCGTTGATAAGGTCCGATTTCAGCTTCACAAAAATCAGATCATTTTTCTGACCGAATTTCATAAGATTGACTATATCGGAATCGAATCTGCAAGGATGGTGCGATTCAATCAGCCGTTTTATTGTGTGGTAAATCACGATAATGAGGTAGGTAGCAAAGGGCTTCTGTTCTTCGGTGCGGCAGGCATACCCGTCATTACGGTGGAGGATGAAATGATCCGGGATTTTGAACTGTCCTGGGAAAGCTTCCGTGCTGAAATGAAAGGAGCTGATATTTTACAACAGGAAATGCTGCAGTCAATCCTGAAGCGTATGCTGATACTTTCTGTAAGAATTTTAAGGCAATCCAATAATTTCAGTAAACTTGACAAAAGTCAGGGAGAGATTGTCAGGGAATTCAATTATCTGGTTGACAAACATTTTGCATCCCATCACAATGTGGGGTTTTATGCCTCACAGCTTAATAAATCGCCCAAAACACTTTCTAACCTGTTTTCATTGGTTTCAAACCGTACACCGCTCAACATCATTCATGACCGGATCATGACCCATGCCAGAAGGCAGATTAACTACAGTGAGCTGTCAATTAAGGAAATTGCTTATGAGCTTGGCTATGACGATATCCAAACGTTCAGCCGTTTTTTCAAGAGTAAAGAGGGCATCTCACCCGGGCATTACAGGGAGCAATCGGTACAAACTTTCCAACAAAAGGAAGAATCGCCAACTCAGCGGGAATTATTGCCTAGCAACAACATGTAGGAATGGTGCAAATTTGAGTCATCAAATCAAAAGGATTTTTTACTCAAAAATTGTATCATGAAAAAAATAGCAATTAATGGATTTGGCCGTATCGGCCGCGCTGCATTGAAAATTATCTTCGAGAATAATGATCTTGAAATGGTGGCCGTCAACGATCTGATGAGTATCGAAAATGCTGCATATCTGCTCAAATACGATAGTAACTACGGGAATTATGAAAAGGATGTGAAGGTAGAGGGGGATGTCATTTGGGTAGGAGGCAGGGCAGTGAAATACCACAGCATCAGGGAAATTGAAAATTTACCATGGAAAGCGCTGGGAGTTGATGTGGTAATTGAAAGTACAGGTTTTTTTACCAACAATGCCGACGCTGAAAAGCACATTGCCTCCGGAGCAAAGTTTGTCGTGATTTCCGGTCCGACCAAAGATACGCCTACGGTTGTTCATGGTGTAAACACCGAAGAGGGAAAAGTTTCGATTTTCTCGTGTGCGAGTTGCACGACCAATAGTATCAGTCCTGTCATAGAAATTCTGGGTCGAAGACTTGGTATCAAAAAAGCAATTCTGAATACTACACACGCCTATACCGCTTCGCAAACGCTGGTAGATGCTCCTTCAAAAAGGGAACCGCGTATGGGACGTGCTGCAGGGATGAATCTGGCGCCGGCAGCCACCGGAGCAGCCATTGCTACTACCAAAGCTTTACCACAATATGCAGGTAAGTTCGATGGCATCGCCGTCCGCGTGCCGGTTTCAATAGGTTCTATTTCCGACATTACTTTCATTGCCGAGCGCCCGACAACGGTAGATGAAATCAACCGGATTCTCACTGAGGAAGCAGCAACGGAACGTTATGCACAAGTTGTTGCAGTGAGTGACGAACCTCTCGTATCAACCGATATTGCCAAAAGTACTTTCGCCGCAACTGTTGATCTTGAAATGACGCGCGTGGTGGATGGCGACCTTGTGAAAGTAATGGCCTGGTATGATAACGAATGGGGATTTACCAGTCAGATGATCAGACAAATCCAGTCGCTTTAACGGAATATTCAACCTCACATCAACCCAGATATGAACTACTCACAGCTCGCATTTACGGAGAGAATTAAGGCCATTCAGGAGAGAATGGGAAGTCGTGGTACCTACGACAGGGTGGAAAAAATGAGTTTCAGGGATGGGTTGACGGCGGTTGAAGCCAACTTTATCGGACATATGGACAGTTTCTACATGGCTTCTTCCGGAAACAATGGTTTTCCGTATGTACAGCATCGGGGCGGTCCGGCAGGATTCGTCAAAGTGATTGATCACGAAACCATTGGCGTAGTCGACTTTGGAGGAAACCGCCAGTATATTTCAGTTGGCAATATTGCTTCCAATCCGAAAGTATCGCTGATTATGGTTTCCTATCCCATTCAGGCAAGATTGAAAATTTATGCGGAAGCGGAGATCGTAGAGATCAGGGATCATCCTGATCTCTACGATCTGCTTAAACCTGATGACTATAAGTTTAAGCCTGAACGACTGATGATTTTTCAAATCAAAGCTTACGACTGGAACTGTCCGCAGCACATTACACCCCGGTATACAAGGCAGGAAATGGAGCCGATGCTGGAAGAGCAGAATGCGTATATCCGGGGCCTGGAGCGGGAGGTTGAGCGGTTGAAAGGTGAATTCAATAATGAGCAGAACTAAGAGCATTTACTGAATCAAGTACCCTGATGCAAAATCATCAATACTCCAAAAGTAAAAGAAATTGAAAATGCCAGAAGAGCATGAGCTGACTCAGCTTATTTG
>DASYHR010000532.1:0-1683 GCA_035998385.1 Dyadobacter sp.
ATCATCATGATCCACCACCATTTTACGCACCAGCCAATATACCTTCTGCTGATACTTTCGTACCATCTGATTGAAAGCATTTCGGCGCGTTTCAGGGTTTTGAAAAAGAGCTAATAATTCTTCGTCGGACATTTATAATAAATAAACCTGTCTGTTGATTGCAGGTTAGAAAAGTAGACATTATTTCAATCCTAAACGCTTTCCTATTTACGGATACTTCAATAATACGCTGTTTTACTAACAGGGACAAATATAACAGAGTCTTGCAAAAAGCAAAAGTTGATTGCTTCCTGCAAGACTCTGAAATTACAGACCATTGCCTTCCGGTATGTGCTCCGTTAAATTATTTACGGCTTATCGCACGTTTTGCTGCTGCTACTATATCTTTCGCAGTCAGACCATATTTCTCCATCAATTGAGCAGGCGTTCCGCTTTCTCCGAAGCTGTCATCAACAGCTACATATTCCTGAGGAACTAATTTGTTTTTAATCAAGACTTGCGCAACGCTGTCACCCAATCCACCCAGACGGTTGTGCTCTTCAGCAGTAACCGCACAACCTGTTTTCTCTACTGATTTCAGAATTGCTTCCTCGTCAAGAGGTTTGATGGTGTGGATATTGATAATTTCAGCATTGATACCTTCAGCTTCAAGCATTTCTCCAGCCTGAATCGCTTCCCATACCATATGGCCTGTAGCGAAGATACTCACGTCAGTTCCTTCATTTACCATCCATGCCTTACCGATCTCGAACTTCTGGTCAGCGTCTGTAAATACAGGAATTACCGGGCGCCCGAAACGCAGGTAAACAGGACCTTCGTAATCAGCGATCGCGATAGTAGCTGCTTTTGTCTGGTTGTAGTCACATGGATTGATGACAGTCATGCCAGGAAGCATTTTCATCATTCCCAAATCTTCCAGGATCTGGTGTGTTGCACCATCTTCTCCCAAAGTAAGACCTGCGTGAGAAGCACAAATTTTTACGTTTTTATTTGAATATGCTACGCTCTGACGGATCTGGTCATAAACACGACCTGTTGCAAAGTTAGCGAACGTAGTAGCGAAAGGAATTTTTCCACCAATTGTCAAACCGGCAGAAACACCGATCATGTTGGCTTCTGAAATACCGCACTGTACAAATCTGTCCGGATTTTCTTTGATAAACGGCTCCAGTTTCAGAGAACCTACAAGGTCAGCACAAAGTGCAACTACATTAGGGTTTTGCTGTCCGAGAACATGCATACCAGCTCCAAATCCGGAACGGGTGTCTTTCTTTTCAGTGAAAGTGTATTTTTTCATTATTAATTAATGTCTATATCGGTAAACCAAAAAGGATGTCTGTTTTTAATAATCTCCCAAAGTCTCATCCAGCTGAGCAAGTGCTACAGCAAGCTGATCGTCGTTAGGAGCAGTTCCATGCCATTTGTGCGTTCCCATCATATAGTCCACACCAAAGCCCATCCCTGTATGTAAAAGAATCATAATCGGTCTTCCGTGTCCAAGTCTGCTTTTCGCTTCGTAAAGTCCTTTTACCACAGCAGTCATGTCGTTGCCTTCTTCAATAGAAATCACTTCCCATCCGAAAGCTTCATATTTCTTACCAAGGTCAAGGTTATTCATTACCTTCACTGTAGGTCCGTCTATCTGCTGACCGTTCAGGTCAATGATAGCAATCAGATTGTCTA
>DASYHR010000130.1:0-3741 GCA_035998385.1 Dyadobacter sp.
GTCTGCGCAGAAATACTGTGGAACGGCTTGATTGCAGCGAAAAAATGTTTTTCCGAGTGGTTAAAACTGCGTTTAATCAGCGGAGAAAAACACTTCGGAATGCGCTTAAACCGATTGGCGAAATGCCTGATCACCCCTTGCTCACCCAACGCGCCGAACAACTTAGCGTGGCTGAGTTTGTAACGCTGACCCAGCTTGCAGAGCGCATACCACCGCAACAACAACAACAATAATAGAAGTACCATGGCCGGACCGGCCATGCCGCTAACAGATTAAAGCAATGACGTTTGAACTCACCAAGGAATACGTAGACCATATACAGGAATTAATAGCTAGAGGAGATTCTGATGGTATTAGAGAACAGATGGAGGGTGTTTTCGCTGCAGATATTACAAGCCTGCTTATTGAGTTAGATACCGATCAGGCTAAATATCTTATGACTCAACTGGAAACTGAAACTGGTGCCGAAATTCTGGCTGATCTGGATCCGGGCGAGCGACGCGACTTTCTGAAAGCTTTTACTTCTCAGGAAATTTCGCGCTACGTGAACATCTTTGATTCTGATGATGCGGTGGATTTGCTGAATGAACAGCCTATTCAGGTACGCGAGGAGGTGATTGCGCTCCTCGAAGACCGTGAGCAAGCACGTTTTATTCTTGATCTGCTGCATTATGATGAAGATGTGGCGGGTGGTCTGATGCAGAAAGAGTTGGTAAAGGCGAATGTCAACTGGACCGTCAATGAGTGTATTGAAGAACTTCGTAAGCAGGCCGAAGATGTAAATCGTGTATATGCGGTTTATGTAACAGACGACACCGGCATACTACTTGGTCTGCTTTCTCTGAAGAAAATTGTACTGGCGCATAAGAATACCAAAATTGAGAGCCTGTACGACAAGGACGTGATCTTTGTTGAAACCTACCGACCTGCCGAAGAAGTGGCAGAGCTCATGCAAAAATATGACCTTGATACGCTTCCGGTTGTGAATGTACAAGGTAAGCTTTTGGGAAGAATTACGATTGATGACGTCATTGACGTGATTACCGAGCAGGCAAGTTCTGATACCATGGCGATGGCCGGTATTACCGGGGAAGTTGAAGAAGATGATACCATTTTTCAGCAGACAAAAGCGCGCCTGCCCTGGTTACTGGTGGGTATGATGGGCGGAATTCTGGCAGCCAAATTCATTGGCTTTTTCGAAGGCGACCTGAAAGTAGTTCCTGCGATGGCGGCCTTCATTCCGATCATCGGTTCAACAGGCGGGAATGTGGGTATTCAAACTTCTTCTCTGGTACTGCAAAGCCTGGCAGACAAAAGCGGACTCGATTCCGGTCTGGGTTATCGTTTGGTGAGAATGCTAGCCATTGCACTAATCAATGGTCTCATCATCAGCAGCATCGTTTTCGGATTCAATTTACTGATTGGCAACGAAATACAACTTGCACTAGTAGTATCGGCAGCATTAATGTCTGTTGTATTTCTGGCATCATTTATGGGCACGGTTACTCCTATTGCCCTTGAGAAAATCGGCATCAATCCGGCCGTAGCATCAGGTCCGTTTATCACTACAGCCAATGACCTGATCGGTTACGCAGTGTATTTCGGGCTGGCTCATTTACTGCTTGATCTTTAACCTGTCGGACAGTGAAGTCCTGAGGGGATTTGAGTAAACAATGCATACCTAAGGCTTTCGATATCATAATATGAATGAAATGAAAGTACTTCTGACTGCCCTTTTTTCTTTGTTGAGCTTCATTTTTGTCAACGCTCAACATCCAACAGATAAGCAAATTTATCTGGCTGATCCTGCTATTTTCTTTCATAAGGGCGTTTATTATTTATACGGAACGGTCGAAGGCAATGCGGATGCAGGCTTTCAGGTATACTCTTCGCCCGATCAGAAAAGCTGGTCGGATAAGGGATTTGCCCTTAAAAAAGGAGACGTGTACGGCGATAAAGGATTTTGGGCGCCACAGGTATTTGAGCAAAACGGCAAGTTTCACATGGCCTATGTTGCGAACGAAAATATTGCGCTCGCCGTTGCCGACAGCCCGCTCGGCCCTTTCCGCCAGCAAGATAAAAAGCCTCTCGCAGCGCCTGTCAGGCAGATTGATCCTTTTGTTTATGTTGATACGGACGGCAAGATATACCTCTACCATGTGCGTCTGCAGGAGGGTAACAGACTGTTTGTAGCAGAAATGAAAAGTGACTTGTCCGGAATTATTCCTGAAACCTTACAACCCTGCCTGCATGCCGAAGACGGTTGGGAAAATACGGCAAACTCGAAATGGCCTGTGGCAGAAGGCCCCGCTATTCTTAAAAAGAGCAACCTGTATTACCTCTTCTATACCGCCAATGACTTCCGCAATCCGGATTATGCAGTAGGATTTGCAACAAGTAAAAGCCCTATGGGGCCTTGGACTAAATACAGCGGCAACCCGATTTTGAGCAGGAGAGACATTGGTCAAAATGGTACGGGGCATGGCGATTTTTACTTTGATCAAAAAGGAGAACTTCATTATGTTTTCCATACCCATAATTCGGCAACCGCAGTGGCCAGGAGAAAAACGGCGGTCATTCATATAAACCTGAAGAAGGATAATAAAGAGTTTGATATGCCTGCTGTGGACTACAAAAGCTTCAGGTTTCTCACAACTGAATGAGGTAATCTTAAATGAAACAAATACAATATCTGCTTTATATACTAAACCAACTTAACCGAAAATGAACAAAACTTGGAAAGCATTCCTACTGGCGGGCCTTCTGGCTACGAGCTCGGTGGTGTCTGCACAGAAAACGTTCACCAACCCACTGCTTCCCTCAGGAGCAGACCCGTACAGCATTCACAAGAACGGGTATTATTATTACACCCACACTGTACAGAACAAACTGATGTTATGGAAAACGAAAAACCTGGCAGATCTGGCTACGGCAGAAAGTAAAACGATATGGACTCCGCCTGCAGGCACAAAATACAGCAAAGAGCTGTGGGCACCTGAGCTACATTACATCAATAAGAAGTGGTATATGTACTTCGCCGCCGATGATGGCAAAAACGACAATCACCGTATGTATGTAATCGAAAATGCGTCTGCAGATCCTATGCAGGGTGAATGGACTTTCAAAGGACAGGTGGCAACACCGGACGACAAATGGGCGATTGACGGAGATATTTTCGAAGTGAAGGGGCAGTATTATATGATCTGGTCGGGATGGGAAGGCGATAAAAACGGCCAGCAAAATATTTATATTGCCAAAATGGACAATCCCTGGAGTGTGTCAGGAGAAAGAACCAAAATTTCGGGTAGCGACTATGAGTGGGAAAAACATGGCGATTTGAATGATCCGAATAATCCGCCGCATGTGAACGTGAACGAGGGACCGCAGTTTTTGAGAAACAAGGATAAGATCTTTATTATTTATTCGGCAAGTGGCTGCTGGACAGATTTCTACGCACTGGGTATGTTGCAGACCACCATTTCCGACGATTTGATGAAAGCGGGTTCATGGAAGAAATCACCCGAGCCGGTATTTAAGCAATCAATAGAAAATAAGGTATATGCTCCGGGACACAACTCATTTTTCAAATCCCCCGATGGGAAAGAAGACTGGATTTTGTACCACGCTAATGACGAATCGGGCCAGGGTTGTGGCCGTTTCCGGTCTCCACGTGCTCAAAAATTCACCTGGAATGCAGATGGAACTCCAAAATTTGGAACACCTGTGAAAGCAGGAAGCACG
>DASYHR010000151.1:0-2457 GCA_035998385.1 Dyadobacter sp.
GATAACACATTCGCGCCCATTCCGACTGTGAATGCTTCAGGTGCACCGATTTATTACAACAATCAGGTGGACATTTTTGCAAACAGAGATGCACGTCTGGCGGGAACTGTCATGCTACCGGGCACTGCATTTAAAGGAAGAAATGTGGATATCTGGGCTGGATTTCAGCTCGCGAACGGAACAGTTGTAAGCGGCGATGATCGCGGCGCACAAAAGACGCTTCCGGGTAAAACAGTACCTGAACAGGTGGTAGGTTTTGATGGCCCGATTGATGGCTTTGAGTTCACGGCGCAGACAGGCTTTTATCTTCGGAAATACCTGGATCCTGTCGTAGGATCCGGACAACGTGGCGTTCAGAGTGAAGTCTGGTTTGTAAGATACCGCTATGCTGAGGTATTGCTCAATGCGGCGGAAGCTGCTTTTGAGCTGGGACAGCCGGCCGAAGCTGTGGGGTACATGAATCAGGTTCGCGCACGCGCCGGACTGACAATACCTTTGAAAGCTTCCGACTTGACATTCGATCGTATCGTACATGAACGCCGTGTCGAACTTGCATTTGAAGGGCACTATCTGTATGATATGAAAAGGTGGAGAATAGCACATCAAATCATGGATGGGAATGCGATTACGGCGGCAAATCTCTCTGCCGATCTCGGAAAGGCAACCAAAAGGAACACGCAGCCGTGGGGATTATGGTCGTATAAAGTGTATGATCCAACTTCTGCCAATAACGGAAAATGGATATACAAGGTGACAAAACTGAGCCGCGTAACTGGTGCGGGCAGGTTCCAGCTTGGAAATTACTACGCCTACATTTCGGACGAAGTAGTTAATAATAATCCAAAAATTGTCAGGAACCCTAATCACTAAACCCTCAAACTCCGGATATTATGAAGACGAAATCTCATTTTTTATTACTGGCATTGTGTGCATTAATGCTCTCCTGTGCGAAGGATAATTTCATCGAACCAAAAACAACCCTTACAGGACAGGTGTTATACAAAGGTGAACCTATCGGGCTGGAAACCGGATTGGGCATGCAACTATGGCAGCCGGGCTTCGGAAAACTGGCGGCTATCAATGTTTTTGTGAATCCCGAAGGTTCGTATTCTGCCATTTTATACAACGGCAATTATAAAGTTGTATTCCCAAAAGGGAGAGGCCCTTTCAGAACAATTGAAAAGGATGCTACTTCCCGAGATACATTGTATCTGAACCTTGGAGGGGACCAGAAGCTCGACGTTGAAGTGCTGCCTTACTACATGATTCGTACGCCAAAGTTTACCGGTGCTGAAAATAAGGTGTCTGTTGCATTGAAACTGGAGAAGATTATCACAGATTCCAATGCGAAGGATATTGAAAAAGTATCGCTGTTCATTGGCAAAACGCAACTCGTTTCCAGAGCAATCAACGTGGCAGTGACCGACGTTGCAGGAAATGATGTGAAAGACCTGAACAGCATTTCAATCAGTGCCACCGTGCCTGCACTTTTACCTGCACAAGATTATGTCTTTGCAAGAGTGGGTGTTAAGATCAAGGATGTAGAAGACATGATCTTTTCCCCGGTACAACGCATCAATTTTTAAACATATAAGGCACGAAAATAGAGGAGTTGATGCCTTGATACAAGAAGTTATTGTGCCTGCTAACAAGTATCTAACCGGGCGGCCGCTTCTTTTAATATTAAATATTCAGCTATCGCCGGATAATGGCGGTAGCTGATTTAGAACGGCTTATTGAGAATATTGAATTTTGGAGCTATACAATTGATTTAAATGACTGTTTTAATGAGGAAGTACGTCGCGGTATTATTTTTAGGGTTACTTGCGTTAGGTTGTGCCCATAACCAGATGAGTAATTCGGGTGGAAAAACCGGAAATACCAAGCAGGAAGGTCGTAGGGCTGAAGTTCTGTTTCTGGGACATAACAGCAAACACCATGACTCCGGCAAGTATGCCCCCTGGCTTGCTATCAAACTTTTCAAGAGTGGTGTCAACATGACTTATACCACCGACCTGAAAGACATCAACACAGAAAATCTAGATAAATACGACGGGCTGATCATTTATGCCAATCATGATACGCTTTCTGCTTCTCAGGAAAGTGCGATGAAAGCGTTTGTGGAAGGAGGGAAAGGATTGATTCCGCTTCACTCAGCTTCTGGTTGTTTCAAAAATTCAGATTGGTATATCAAAACGATTGGTGGACAGTTTGCTTCTCATAAAGAGGATACTTTTGAAAACGTGATTCTCAAAGCGGATCACCCCGTGATGAAAGGCATTACCAATTTTAAAACCTGGGATGAAACCTATGTTCATAAAAATCTGAACCCGGACAAGATCGTTTTAGGTGAACGCGTCGAAGGTGATCACCATGAGCCTTATACCTGGGTAAGAAATCAGGGAAAGGGACGTGTTTTTTATACTGCTTACGGCCATGAAGATAAAACCTGGACGA
>DASYHR010000155.1:0-2101 GCA_035998385.1 Dyadobacter sp.
GCTCAGGAATCAAAAGATACAGTGTAGGTTTTTCGGGGAACAAAAAATTCATCAATAATCGTCTTACACTGGGAAGTTCTGTCAATCTTGCCAACACAAAAGACTATGGTGTGCCAATCTCCGAAACTGCAGGCTACGAAGGTGATCTTCTGTCCAGTACTTTGAAATCCAATCCAACCATGCCGGTATTCGTCACAAATAGTGCCGGAGAAAGAGTTTACAACCAGGTGGCATTGAATGAACCGAATCCATCTGCTTTTTTACATTACTCAAGAGATAATACCAATACACTCCGAGCATTAGGTAATATTAACGCAGAACTTGAAATTTTGAGCGGACTAAAGTTCAAAACTGTACTTGGGTTTGACCAGTCTTTGTCATCGAGAAAGATGGCGTCGTCCAGAGACCTTCGTGTAAACAATGTTTTTGAGATTGGTCGCGCCTACTTTAATGATGTTGAAACCAACAATTCATTGTGGGAAAACTATTTCACCTACGACAAAGAATTGAAAAATACGACACTCAACTTTCTTTTGGGTTACTCATATCAAAGCTTTGAAACCTCCACCAAGAACTCTACGGCGTCAGGTTTCAGAACTTCTGATCTTGACTTGATGATCAATAACTCGGCATCTGCAGCACGATCACTCGTTCAGAATACAACTTCTATCAAAGATGAATTACAATCTTACTTCGGAAGAGCCAATGTGTCGTTTAAAAACAAGTATCTGTTGACAGGTACGCTCCGGATTGACGGATCTTCAAAATTTGGGGATAATAACAGATACGGTATATTTCCTTCATTTGCAGGAAAGTGGAAGGTTATTGAAGAAGATTTTATGCCAGAAGGTGCATTCTCAGACCTGGCCCTTAGAATTGGATATGGTGTTACAGGAAACCAGGCAATACCGCACAATGTTTACCAAAGAAGAGACCGCTACAGCAATTGGAACATTAACGGGGTAGGTACAGGATTTGAAGGTGGAGGTTTGAACGCGATCGCTTTTGAAAACCGCGATTTGAAGTGGGAAACCACAAAATCCTGGAATATTGGGGTTGATTTTGGTTTGCTTAATAACAGACTATCAGGAAGTGTGGAAGTCTATCAAAAGAATACAAAAGATTTGCTCTTCCAAATTTTTGCCCCGCAACCTGCTCCTAACGCATTTGGTTGGCAAAATCTCAATACCAACATTGAAAACAAGGGGGTAGAACTCGCATTGAACTACCTGGCTGTTGAAAAAACGGATTTCTCCTGGGACGTTAATTTCAATGTGGCCTATAACCACAATATGGTGAAAGACTTGTTGGGCGATTATAACACGGGTCAGATCAATGGTCAGGGTTTGAGCGGTGCATTTTCTCAGCGCATATCTGCCGGTCAGCCGCTCTTTGCATATTACCTGAGAGAGTTTGCCGGATTTAATGAAGAGGGGAATTCAATTTATCCTAATGGAAACGTGCAACAGTTTTTAGGCGGAAAGAGTCCATTACCAAAAGTTACTGGTGGATTGACCAACAATTTCAGATACAAGAATCTGGACCTGAATATCTTTTTCAACGGAGTTTTTGGAAATTATATTTACTCCAATACAGCAAACGCGTTCTTCACGGGAGGTTCATTGGCCAACGGGAGAAACGTTACGCGTGATGTGGTGGGTAACGGAGAAGGACGATTCAACGCACCTGACGTTTCAACAAGATTCCTTGAAAAAGGCGATTTCGTAAGACTTCAGAATGCAACGCTTAGCTATCGTGTGCCGATTAAAGCAAACAATGTGATATCCGGACTTCGGTTGTCTCTTACCGGACAAAACCTGCTGACATTTACCAAATACAGTGGACAGGATCCTGAGGTAAGCACGAACAAGCAAATCAATGGTATTCCATCATTCGGCATTGACTTCTCTACGTATCCACGCGCCCGTACATTTACTTTCGGTGCAAACTTTTCATTCTAACATTAGCTAAAAATTCAGATGATAAAAGATATCAAAACCAAAGGACTTTATGCCGGAATGATGCTTGCCTTCGCGATGGCATCGTGTACAGATCTGGTTACGGATGAAAAAGACTCTATTGTGAGGGCATCCCAGCAAGG
>DASYHR010000176.1:0-6723 GCA_035998385.1 Dyadobacter sp.
CTGTATACGTCCAGCGTCCTCAAAATAGCTTCTTCATGTTCCTCCCGGCTTTTATTTTCATGAGAAATAAAATGGAAAGGAATACCAAACTTACTGGCCAACGGCTGTAAGGTATTGTAGTTGCTCACGACAGCCAATATAGTTGCATCCAGCTCATCAAATGCATACCGGATCAGCAACTCTCCCAAACAGTGATGCTCTTTGGTGACCAATACCACTACATCTTTCTTCTTTTTCGGATTTACCCTTAAGTTGATGCCCTCAGGCAATTCTTTTTGTAATACTTCCAGCAGCTCACTCGCGTCCGTCTCACCTTCAAACTCCGTGCGCATGAAGAAATATTTGGAAGGACTTACATACTCATCATTTCTGATGATGTTCTGATTATGTTCAAAGAGAATGCGTGTTACTTTGTAAATAAGCCCTTTATGATCAGGGCCATCCATAAGTAAAATATGGCGTTGGGTCATTATTCGATCTTGAAAATATACTGGACTACTAAATAAGGCATTTTAACCAAAATACTGAAAGATAACCGATTAAAACAACTTATTTGATTTTAGAAAGTACTCTGTAACTTATCCGCCAAAAATCATGTTGCATAACCAACAATTTTCCCAAATAGAATGGCTGAAGAATTATTAATCCCCAATACTACCAACAAAGCTGAAATTTACGAAGCACTTCTTCCTCAGATTACTGCATTAACAGAAACGGAGAGTGATCTTATTGCTAACCTGGCCAATATTGCTGCTGTTCTAAAGGAAGCGTTCGGATTCTTTTGGGTTGGATTTTACATTGCCAAGGAAGGGCAGCTTGTGCTAGGACCGTTTCAGGGACCACTGGCCTGCACCCGTATTCCGTTTCACAAAGGAGTTTGCGGCGCGAGTTTCACCAGGAAAGAAACTATCATCGTACCAGATGTAGAAGCATTCCCTGGCCATATTGCTTGTAGCTCTGCATCCAAATCCGAAATCGTACTTCCTGTTTTTCACAGAAACGGCTCGGTCGCTATGGTTTTAGACGTTGATAGTGATCAGTTAGATGATTTCAGCGAAGTTGATAAGGAAGGACTATTACCAATTTTAAGATTGATTGAAAGAAAGCTTTAAGATGATAAACTACTAATTACGCCTGATAATAATTATCTTACGTATATTTTTAGATTCAAACTGTGAACGTTATGGTCGAAGTTGTTGAAAAAAAACATAGCAGCGCCAGATCAATTACAATTCCTGACAACCTGATCTATGAACAATGGAATGGCAAGCCCATCTATTACCATGGTTACAGGGATGTTTTGTCTGGATTAAAACGTCCGGAAGAAATCATGTCCTGTTCAGATATTCAAGGAGCCCTTATTGCTTTAATTATAGGTTATTTGTTCACAACAATTGACAGGAAGAAATACATAGTAAGAACCAACGAAGTAGGTCTGAACCTATCGAAAGGCAATAATCTGGCTCTTGATATAGCTATCAGTGAAAGGGAACCGTCAGAACAGCTTACTGGAAAGTTTTTAAAAGTTTCGCCAAAAGTCGTCATTGAAATTGACATCAAGGCAGATTTCTCCAATCTGGCTGTCGGTGAAATGGATTACCTTTTAAGAAAATCCAAAAAGATCATAGACTTTGGAGCAGAAAGTGTGTTGTGGATTCTTACGGCATCTAAAACAGTCGTAGTCATCAGCAAAAATGACTCCAATCCTTACATTGCGAATTGGGATCAGAATATTTTCTTGCTGGACGAGCATTTCATAAACATTCAGGATTTGCTTAATGAGGAAGGCATATCCTGGTAATATCATCATACCCAATATCTTTCTCTAAACAACTTCATCATGTACACATTAATCGCCCATTGATCTGCCAGTGGCTGATTGGTATAAGGGGTGGTTGGCAAATAATGCGGGGGGCCGAATTCTGTCAGCACGGTCAATAACTCTCCGCTTTTCACCTTATATTCAACTACCTTATCCCACCACGCCAGATGTGCCTTCACAGCAGCTGCCCATTCAGGAGCTCTCGGGTCATTCACTTGCGGGCCTTCTTCATGACCTATACGCGTGTGAATGTGCCCTACTCTTGTCAAAGCGAGCTGAACAGTCTCTTCCTGATTTGCCAACAGACTTTCGTGCACGTTACACCAATGCGAGATATCCAGTGTCAATTTTAAACCGGGGTTGTTTTCAATAAAATTTCTGGTAACATGTGCAGCGAAGAGCATTCTGCCGCGGTGTGTTTCATGGTAAATGGGAATACCAGTCTGCTTTGAAACTGCAGTCGTATGATCAATAAATGCCTTATTCTGCTCGTAGGTGAAAAAATCCCGGCCACTGTGACAATTTATATAAAGCGGTTTTTTCCCAAACTGACTTGAGGCTGCATTGATCTGGTTTTTAAATGCTTCCAGATTTTTGACTGGATTGTCATCTCCTGACCCACACAGAAATCCAATTTCCAGATTATACTTGTTCAAAGCTGAGAGCAATTCCGCTTGCCTTTCCTTTGAACCTGGCCACCACATTTCTGTACCATCGTAGCCTTCTTTTTTTATTGCAGCACAGAACTCATCCGTGGTTCCTTTGAAACCCCAGTTCGTTCCAAAAACTTTCAATGACAATTTATTGGCAAACTGAAAAGGCGCAGCGTTTTCTCTGGCCACAGCATCGATACCTACCAATGCCCCTGCCCCGGCAAGTGATGTACTCATAAAATTCCGACGGTTCATATCTTAAAAATAAATTGCATACTTCTTCACATTATTGCAGCGGTGCTGTCTGGCTTCCTTTTAAAGCGGGATAAAACTGTTGAATCAGGGCCGGCAACGATGGTAAGTGCCGGATTTGATTTTTTTAGATTGACAATCCCGCTATCACTCGTGGCAGTTTTCCAAACATAAATGGATCTTAAGCTCTTCATAGGAGCTATGTCTCTCAAACCCTCATCAGTCACCTTTGTCCCTATCAGATTTATATATTCCAGATACGGCAACCCTGAGAGCAATTTTAGTCCTTTATCAGATATGGCGGTATGTTCAATATGAATACGGCTTAGTTTTTTTAGTTTACTGATATCCTGCATACCGGCATCCGTAATCTTTGTTCTGCCAAGTTTAAGCCAGACTATCTGCTCGGATAACGGAGTAAGCAGGTTGAGGTCTGCATCGGAGAAATTACCGGCATTGATCGCACTTACCTCAATAAAGTTTTGATCTTGAGACACAGGGTTTACCACCACCCCTAACTTTCTTAGCGCAGCGATGGCGTCTGCATTTGCAGGCTCTACTTTCTCTGAAAATACTGTTTTTGTTTTCGGCACTGCCTGACCAGCCACCCCGACTAGTGAGGCCAGAGCTGGCTTGATTTCATCTGAGACTTTGAGTTCTGACACCTTTTTGTCCGTAGGTGCGCCGTTGTCAATCCACCATGACAATAGTGATATCTGGTTTTCCGTCAGTTGCGGTTTGCCTTTGGGAGGCATTCTGTCGTCATCATTTTCAGGTAAGAGACATCGTTTGATCAGTTCGCTTTCCGCCCCTTTTCCCGCAACAAATGCCGGGCCGTCTTTCCCACCCTTCAACATAAATGCTACCTGATCAAGCCTCAAATCGCCCTTTTGTTTGTTTGCGTTATGACACTGCGTACACCGGGCTTCCATAATCGGTTTTACAATATCGCCATATACCAAAGCCTGATCCACATTCACGATAGGTTTGATTTCTGTATCCTTTTCTTCTAAAGCAGGCATTCCGGCAATACTTCGGAAAGGCTCAGGTGTATACTGGGTTAAAAAGCCTTCACCATGTGTAAGCGAACCTCCATCATGTCCGGCAGTCATTGTCAATACAGTAGCTATTCCGAAAGCGGGTAAATAGAACAACGGAGCGATGGTTATTTTTTCACCGAATCGATCAGATTTGACGATCCAGGAGATCCAGGCAAAAACAGCTACGCCAATGCCCTGCCATTGATGCCGCGTCAACAACGCATTGTCATAACCGCCGCTTAGGGACAAAAGGTAACCGGCCACACAAGCCAATGTTGCACCTATAGCCGACCAGAATAAAACAAAAGACATAGCGGACTCAGAAACATTTATTTTCCCCGTTCTTCTGCCCAATTCAAGCAACACGGCTACAAAAAGAAAACCAATCGGTAAGTGTACCAGAACAGGATGGAATCTGCCGATAAAAAGTGTCCAGTAGGATGCCTGCAATAGAGGGTAAAGCATTATTTACAAATTACAATATCAAAAATGCATCAGGCCAAAACCTGCTTCACAACCTTACCTTCAGTATCAGTGAGCCTGAAATTTCTGCCCTGAAAAGGATAGGTAAATTTTTCATGGTCAAAACCCATCAAATGCAGAATCGTTGCCTGCAGGTCGTGTACGTGAACCCGGTCTTTAGCTCCATAATACCCAAGCTCATCTGTCTCTCCATGAGAATAGCCTTGTTTCACTCCTCCGCCAGCCATCCACATCGTGAAGGCATCCAAATGATGATCCCGTCCCATAAAAGGCATGACGAGTCCGTTTCTGTTTTCCTGCATCGGGGTTCTGCCAAATTCTGCCCCCCAGATCACCAAAGTTTCTTCCAGCAATCCACGCATTTTAAGATCCTGAATCAATGCCGCTACAGGTTGATCTGACTCCAGACATTTTTGCCTCAGACCGCCCTCCACGTTATGATCTTTTGAGGTACCGTGTCCATCCCATCCCCAGTCGAAAAGCTGAACGAAACGTACGTCATTTTCAACCAGTTTACGAGCCAGGAGACAGTTCATAGCAAACGTTCCTTCTCCAGGTTTTACACCGTACATATCCAGTATAAACTGAGGTTCTTTTGAAACATCCATCACTTCCGGAACTGACATCTGCATTCGGAAAGCCATCTCATATTGACTGATCCTTGTCAGAATTTCAGGATCCTGAACATCTTCATAGGTCTGGCGGTTTATTTCATTGATCGCTTCAATCGTCTGTTTACGCATATCCCGGTTCATTCCGCTGGGATCACTTACGTACAACACAGGATCCCCTCCTGTCCTGCATTGCACTCCCTGATATACTGATGGCAAAAATCCGCTTCCATATACACTTTTGCCGGCATCAGGCTGCTGCCCTCCAGACGCCAGTACGATAAATCCGGGCAAATTCTGATTTTCTGAACCCAAGCCGTACGTCGCCCATGCTCCGAGACTCGGCCGTCCCAAACGTGGACTTCCGGTATGCATCAGTAGCTGTGCAGGCGCGTGATTAAACTGATCGGTATGCATCGCTTTCAGAAAAGTAATCTCATCCGCTACAGTCTGCAAATAAGGGACATAATCAGACATCCACGCTCCGGACTGCCCATATTGTTTGAAATTCCCTTGCGGTCCCAGCATTTTAGGAACTCCCTGAATAAATGCAAACTTCTTGCCTTCCAAAAACTCCGCAGGACAATCTTTGCCGTGGTATTTGAGCAGTTCAGGCTTATAATCAAACAACTCCAACTGCGACGGTGCTCCCGCCATGTGGATATAGATCACTCGTTTAGCCTTGGGGGCAAACTGCGGAATTTTGGACATGAAGCCCTCCTCCGAAACTGCTTGTCCGGATGGTGTAGTTCCGCACGAACTCAGCAGAGACCCAAGCCCAAGCGCACCCAGCCCGAATCCGCATGATTGCAGAAAATGCCGCCTTGTCTGGCGATGTAAATCGGCATGCTGGAGTTCCTTTATTAACTTTTCCATATTGCTATTTCGCCTTTTCGGGGCTTAGGAAATTTTCTTATTAACACGAATACCTCAGGCGATGCCCAAGGCTAAGGTACATAGGCCTTTCAGGCCAAAGCGCTACCTTCTAACTTACTTACATTCTACCTATTCCTTCGTCACTACATTATCCAGATTCAGCATTACATTGGCTGAGATGGTCAGCGCGGCAAGTTCAGGCGAACGTTCTGCTCCGTATGCAAGAATACTATCTACCTCAACAGGCTTGTTCTTATAGGCTGAAAGTGCTTCTTTGTATACCTTCACCAACACATTCAGATTCTTCTTCTCAATAGGCTGGAATGTTAACATTCTATACCCTTCCGTCAACTGCTGTTCTGGTGTCTTTCCTCTCTTTAACATATTACTTGCCAGCTTCTCCGCAGCTTCCAGATACACAGGATCATTTAGCGTTACCAAAGCCTGTAATGGCGTATTTGTCAAAATCCTTCTTGACTGACAAAATTCCCGGCTTGGAGCATCAAAAGTTACCATAGACGGATAGGGCGCTGTACGTTTCCAATAAGTATATACACCTCTTCTATACCGATCTTCTCCTTCGCTGAGCGTCCATTTCTCTCCGCTGTAGGGCGACTGCCATATCTTATCGGGTTGCGCGGGCATAACACCCGGACCATACATTTTTTTAGAAATTAAGCCGGCACAAGCAAGTGCCTGATCTCTGACCTGTTCCGCACTCAACCGCACACGTGGTCCGCGGGATATCCAGATGTTGTAGGGATCTTTTTCAAGTTTATCTTTGTCTGTCTTCGAGCTTTGCCGGTACGTCGCTGACATCACCATCGTCTTCAAAAGTTTTTTAACGCTCCAGTGATCATCTTCTATAAACGTGACAGCAAGCCAATCAAGCAACTCCCGGTGGGTAGGTTCACTTCCCTGTGAACCGAAGTCCTCTACAGTTTCCACAATTCCCCTACCAAATAGCTGCTCCCAGAAACGGTTTA
>DASYHR010000185.1:0-2274 GCA_035998385.1 Dyadobacter sp.
ACAATGCGAGTGGGAACTTCGTGAAAGTGGTGCAACGCCTTCCCGTAAGAATCGAATTCGATGACTCCAATAAAAGTCAGATAGGCGAATTGCGACCAGGGATGAATGTATTTGTGGACGTGGAGCTGGATTGAAACAGAAGGTAAGACTTTAACCAAAGTTCTGGAGGAAGTTGAGCTGTAAACAATATTCGATATGGAAATGCAGGAATCGCTCGTAGAGTACGGGTTTCGGAGGGTGATCATCACCATAACTGCTGTTTTGTGCGCGTTGCTGGAAATCGTGGATACGACCATTGTAAACGTGGCATTAAACGACATGCGGGGAAATCTTGGTGGTACACTTTCAGAGGTGAGCTGGGTGATTACGGCTTATGCAATAGGTAACGTAATTGTGGTGCCAATGACGAGCTGGTTGTCCCAGCAGTTTGGCCGGAGAAATTACTTTGCCGCGTCTATAGTCATCTTTACCATTGCCTCATTCCTTTGTGGACAAGCAGATAATATTTGGGAGCTGGTATTTTTCAGGTTGATACAGGGATTTGGCGGAGGCGCTTTACTTGTGACTGCGCAGACGCTTATCACAGAAAGTTATCCACCCGAAAAGAGAGGAATTGCCCAGGCTATTTATGGATTGGGTGTTATCGTAGGACCCACATTGGGACCACCTTTGGGAGGGTATATTGTAGACAATTACAGTTGGCCCTATATCTTTTACATCAATATTCCGCTTGGTGTTATTGCCGCACTTTTGACTATGCAATTTGTACGGAGTCCGAGATATTCTCAAAAGCAATCTGCCAGCGAGATTGACTACCTGGGTATCATCTTACTGGCGATCACAGTAGGTTCCTTGCAATATGTGTTGGAAAAAGGACAGGAGGAAGACTGGTTTAATGATGAGATTATTACCATTTTAACTGTAAGCACAGTACTGGGTCTGTTCTTTTTCATCTGGCGTGAGCTAACCTACAAGAACCCGATCGTGAATTTGATGGTACTCAAAAATGGAAATCTTCGTGTAGGTACTGTGCTGTCATTTATACTTGGTTTCGGTTTGTACGGATCTACCTTCATTATACCACTTTACACGCAGGCAACACTCGGATGGACTGCGACACAGTCAGGCATGCTGATGGTGCCCGCGGCAATTGTAACGGCGATGATGATGCCAGTTGTGGGGCAGCTGCTCCAGCGTGGGGTGAAGCAGCAATATCTTGTGGCGATAGGGATGGTTTTCTTCTTTATTTACAGTTATTGGGGGTATTTGATACTTACTCCGGACACGGGTAAAGATGCGTTTTTTAATATGTTAATTGTGAGGGGAATTGGTTTGGGGCTGCTATTTGTGCCTATTACCACGCTTGCCTTATCCACTTTGAAAGGTCGGGAAATAGGCGAGGGCGCAGCCTTTACGGGTATGATGCGTCAGTTGGGTGGCTCTTTCGGTGTAGCCGTGATCACCACATTCATTGCCAGGCAAAATATGCTGCATCGAAACGATCTTGTGAGCAAGCTGGATGTCAATAATCCTTTGGTACAACAACGGGTGGAAGGCCTCAAAAACAGCTTTCTTGCGAAGGGTATGTCTCCGGATATTGCATTAAAAAGCGGATACAAGATTCTGGATTATACCGTTAGTAAACAGGCACTGGTCATGTCCTATATGGATGTGTTTCTTTACCTGGGCGTACTGTTTCTGATTTGCGTACCATTCGTTCTATGGACCAAAAGTGGCTCCGGAAAGGTGGATACTTCGTCAGCACATTAATGCGTGCTGACCCATTGCATCATCAGGGCTGTAAGATAACCTCCGTACGTGCCTATTGCGTAACCCAGGATTGCTAGCAGAACACCTACCGTAGCAAGAGAGGGGTGAAATGCCGCTGCCACTACAGATGCTGATGCTGACCCTCCAACATTCGCCTGGCTGCCTACCGCCAGGAAAAAGAAAGGGATTTTGAGGTACCTGCACACGCAAACCAGAATAATGGCGTGGATCAGAATCCATATCAAACCTATTGCAAAAAGACCTGGATTGTCGGCAACGGCACCCAGGTCCATCTGCATTCCAATGGTTGCAATCAGGATGTACAGGAATACCGATCCGAGCTTTGATGCGCCAACATGCTCAAGCTTTCGCAGAGGTGTCGCGGACAAAACAATTCCCAGAAACGTCACAATGCCAATAACCCAAAAAAAGTTGGACGTGAGGCTGTATTTATCGAGGTAAGGATAATTGGCGGACAGATATGGAGTAATGCGCTCAGCAAGC
>DASYHR010000552.1:0-8933 GCA_035998385.1 Dyadobacter sp.
AGGAAGATTTGCGAAGCGGATTGGCTATATGTTTGCCCGTACGCGCAGGGAAATTCTCTGAGTCCCGAAAAAGCGCGTTAAAACCGATCAACCCATTTTCTATCGTCACATCATTTTTTGCGACGAACCTGCTGAAAGCAAACTCGAGTGAATCATATTTGTGATAATAATTTTTGAAGAAGTCGAGAAAATACAACGTATCCGTTGCATTGAAGGTACGATGTTTGAAATTCAGGAACGGCTTGAGGTCGCTGTCCTGATGATTGAGCATGAAGTCATGAGGTGCATCATCCATCATACCAGCCAACTCCAGACATTTATTGATGATGGTTTTACGCTGTCCCCAGGCTAGTATTGCTGCCCAAAAACCCATAATTTCAACATCCTGCTTTTTTGAAAAGCGATGCGGAATACTGATCGGGTCATGAGGAATGAAATCAGGCTTGTTGTACAATGCTGTCTTTTCTTCCAGCAAGTCTGATACATAAGCAGAAAAGACACTCGTTTCCTGACTCCTACTTTGCACTTGTTTTACCTAGGAAATAAGCCAAAACTCTTGATATGCCTGAAAACACCATAACGATTCCAGAAAAAAGGAATGTAAAAATGGCAATAAAAGGATAAAGTACTGTAAAAAGAGCACTCCACAATTTATAGCCGGTTGTGTTTTTCAGCGCGGCTCTTTCCTCTTCTCTTTTAGAACGGAATTGTGGTGAATGTTTCATAAATAATGATCTGTCGACTATTCCAAATAACTCACTACAGCACGAAAACGTTTGCTATTAGGCGAAACTTTTTCAAATGCTCTCGATGAAAGCTTGATCACAATATCATCGTTGATGCTCGTATCGGGAATACGACCGATTACTCTCACGATAATTTTTTCCTGGTTGTATTCATTCAAGACTTCTACCAGTGCGCCTATTGGTGCCGTACGGTGTAAGCCCAGAAATTTGCTTGTACTTTCATCTGTCTCAATCACTTCTGCCAAACCTGACTCTGACTTTCTTTTGCCACTCACTACTTTCGGAGCAACCACCTCCTCAACAGGTTTTACCACTTTTTCAGGTACAGCAGTTTTAGCGCGAACTGAGTCTTTCACGACAGTAGTCGCTACCACTTTTGGTGCCGGAGTAGGTGTTACCGGAGCAGTCCTGGCGCCAGCTTTTTCACTTACGATCAGTTCCTGCCCATCTTTAAGGTTGTCGTCTGTCAGGTTGTTCCATTTCCGGATATCTGCCATCAACACACCGTATTTTACAGCTACACGATACAGTGTTTGTCCTGCTTCAACCTTATGTATTCCATTAGGGGCTACCTCGGGTGCTGCATTGGCGGGGGCCGGAGTTGGCTTGGGTGCTTCCGGCTTAGGCGCTTCCGCTGTCTTTGCCGCCTCTGCAACCTTCGCTTCTTCCTTCTTAATTTCCTTTGGCGTAGCTCCTTTTGGTGTGTAAGGAACTCTGATGGTTTGTCCGAACTGGATCTGATCACTCATTCCGGGGTTTGCTTCACGTAATGCATGAATGGTAGTGCCATATCTCCTCACAACGGCAAACATCGTTTGCCCCTGATTAACGCGGTGCAAAATAAATACTTTGCCACCAACTCTCTCCACTCCCACTGAATCAACTACCGCTGTTGCATGAGCATTTGTACTAAACCCTCCAAATAAACCGGCGATGAGCGCCAGGCAAAAAATGTACTTCATTTAACTATTATAGTGTTAGACTTTTAAATTCGTTGTTGTTCTTCAAATATACCAGATTCATCCCTCTCAGTAACACAGTGGATCTCCCAACCCCTTCTCTGCCTTCCGAGAGTTTTTCATGGAGTAAATTTTCCATTTGATCGGTCATGATCAGCAGGTATTCCGATATTTTGTTTTGCTCGTAAAGATAATAAGAAAACATCATATAGGGTCTTTTCTCCAGATAATCAATAGCAACCGGAACATGACCTTCCGTAACCCGGGAAATAAATGACGCCAATTGATCAAAATATTCATTTCCATCCAAGTAACGAACCGGTTCTGCTAAAATTACTTTCCTGCTTTCCGATTCTTGCCGGGCATTTGAATCAGATGCAGCCAGCCCCGACTCCGATTTGATGCCGATATACCGGTATTGATCGCCCTGTCGCGCGGTCACTTCAATACATTCCTGATCCAATGTTCTCATAAAAACATGATTTGGAAGAGCCCATTGCAGTTCCCCGTTTTCACCGTCCACCATCAATAAATCGGTAGGTTCAGGGATATCAGAATGCCTGTAATTGTGTAAGAACAGATGTCCGTATGAAAACGCAGTGACTGAACTGAACCAATCAATACCAACAGGAGTCGTTTCCCAGAGTACTTTTGATGCAGCCGGGTTCACTACGGCGAAGGCAACTTCTTTATCTAGTCCGCTTCTCAGCTCAATTGCCCATAAATTACTCTCATTGTCCTCATCGGGCAAAATCCGCCATATATTTCGGGAAAATTGATATGAAAAAAGTTTTTGCAATTTTTTAGCTTTATTTTGAAACGAAATTTGAAAGTAAACAATCTAACACTAATATCTGTGCAAATTTTAGGAATAATCCCCGCCCGATACGCATCTACCCGATTTCCGGCCAAAGCGCTCGCCGACATCGGAGGCAAGAGCATGATACGACGCGTATACGAGCAGGCATTAAAAGCAGAAAAGCTTCATAAAGTAATCATAGCGACTGATGATCAGAGAATTATGGATCATGTGCAGTCGTTTGGAGGTGAGGCAGTGATGACATCCACGGAGCACCAAAGCGGCACAGACAGGTGCTTTGAAGCACTCAGCAAAACTCATGAAAAATTCGACTATGTGATTAATATCCAAGGTGATGAACCGTTCATCAATCCAGACCCGATCAATAGTCTGGCGGATGAACTGGATGGACAGACGCAACTTGCTACGCTGGTCAAAGTGATTGATCAGGAAGATTTGCTATTTAATGTGAATGTGCCAAAAGCTGTTCTCAATACAAGAAACGAAGTCATGTATTTCAGCAGACAGACAATTCCTTACCTTCGGAACCATGAGAAGGAAGAATGGCTTCAGCATCACAAGTTTTATAAACACATCGGTATATATGCCTACCGTTCGGACATTCTTGAGTCGCTGACCCAATTACCGGTCAGTTCCCTGGAAAAAGCAGAGGCACTCGAACAGCTCAGGTGGCTGGAAAACGGATACGCGATCAGAGCGGTGGTAACAAGTGACGACTCACATGGTGTAGATACGCCTGAGGACCTGGATAAGGTATCCCGTAAGTTTCTTTGATTGCTCTGGCGTGGTCTTTTTATTGCTTTTAGAAGCCTGCAGAGACAAAATGTTAAAATAGGTTAAAACGGTTAATCTTATACGAGTTTACTTTTCGACTCGTTATTATCTAAAGTTATTTTTATTAAAATCATTAAATAAGAATCCCCGCTTATGCAATACAATATTCTTTGGGCCGACGATGAAATAGATCTTTTGAAACCTCATATCATGTTCCTGACCAATAAAGGTTATAACGTTACACCTGTGAACAGCGGTGCTGACGCCCTGGACCGGATTGAGAATGATCGCTTTGATATCGTTTTTTTAGACGAGATGATGCCTGGTATGACCGGGTTGGAAACACTGGCTCAAATTAAGCAGCAACAACCAAATCTTCCTGTGGTGATGATCACCAAAAGTGAGGAGGAACATATTATGGAGGATGCCATCGGATCCAAAATCGATGACTATCTCATCAAGCCACTTAATCCGAATCAGATACTTCTTTCTGTAAAAAAAATACTGGATAACAAACGTCTCGTTACCGAAAAAACCACGCTGAGTTACCAGCAGGAGTTCCGTAATCTGGCTATGCAATACCAGGATCGGATTAGTCATGAGGAATGGGCAGATATTTACAAAAAACTGATATACTGGGAGTTGGAACTGGAAAACTCTGACGATGACGGAATGTCGGAAGTATTCAGCATGCAGAAAAGTGATGCGAATGCTAACTTCTGCAAGTTTATCGAAGAGGAATATGAAGACTGGTTGAACGATCCTAAATCGGACAAACCAATCTTGTCTCATCAGCTGATGAAACAGAAGGTATTCCCACATCTGAAGGGATCGGATGAACCAGTGTTTTTTCTGCTGATTGATAATTTCAGGTACGATCAATGGAAAATGATTCAACCTATTTTACAGGAATACTTTAATATAGAGGAGGAATCGTCGTACTACTCAATCCTTCCTACGACAACCGGATACGCCCGTAATGCCATTTTCTCCGGATTGATGCCCAGTGAGATGGAGCGTAAGCATCCGCAGTGGTGGGTAAGTGATGAAAACACTCCGGACGGCGAAGAAGGGTTGAACAACCACGAATACGATTTTCTTCAGAAGCAACTGGAAACGAATCACCTGAATATCAGATCGTCTTATCATAAAATACTTAATACCAATCAGGGTAAAGCACTTATTGACAATTTCAACAACCTGCTCAATAACCAGCTTAACGTTGTAGTCTACAACTTTGTCGATATGCTTTCTCATGCACGTACGGATGTACAGATGATTAAGGAACTTGCACCTGACGAAGCTGCTTACCGCTCTATCACACGATCATGGCTGATGCACTCGCCTCTGCTCGATTTCATCAAAAAAATAGCTGAGAAAAAAGCGAGGTTGATCCTGACTACCGACCATGGTATGATCCGTGTCCAAAAACCAGTGAAGATTATCGGATACCGTGAAACCAATACAAACCTGCGTTACAAGCATGGAAAAAATCTTGGCTTTGACGATAACCACCTGATGGTATGCAGAAAACCAGAAAGAATATTTCTGCCAAAACCGCATGTATCTACCTCATACGTTTTCACGAAGGAGGATTATTTCTTCGCTTACCCGAACAATTACAACCAATATGTAAACCTTTACAGGGATACTTTCCAGCACGGCGGGGTTTCTCTGGAGGAGATGATCATTCCGTTCATTGATATGAAGGCGAAGTAGTTTTTTTTAGGGAGAAGTTAGAGAAAGAAGTAGTTAGAGGAGTAAGTAGTTAGAGGACTTGGCTGCTTATTTCTCATTGAATTGAGGAGTCAAATTAGTGACCGTAGCCATTGGATCCCTCTTAATCCTTGCTCTGATCAAATTGAAGTAACAACAATAAAATAGGTTCAGAATTTACAGGTCTTGATCTCAGGACTTGTAAACTTTAAACCTATTTTTATTTGGTGCTGAGGATCAGTTAAAACTTAAAAAATTAACCTTCTGTAACATTTCCATTTTCACATTTGAGAACGCGGGCAGGAAATTTACGTAAAAAGTCATGGTTATGCGTTGCCATTAAAATGGCAGTACCTGCGTTGTTGATGGTTTTGAATACCTGCATAATCTGATCACCAACTTCCGGGTCAAGATTTCCCGTTGGCTCATCGGCAATCAGTATGTTAGGTTCGTTGAGCATGGCGCGCGCAATGACGATACGTTGCTGCTCCCCACCCGACAGTTGGTGTGGCATTCGTTTCTGAGACGTGCCCAGCCCTACCTGCATAAGCACCTCAGCAATACGTTTAGATATTTTTCCTTTATCCTTCCAACCAGTTGCCCTCAATACGAAAGACAGATTGTCCTCTACAGAACGATCCGACAACAGTTGAAAATCCTGAAAAACGATCCCGATCTTACGGCGCAAAAAAGGTATATCGCTGCGTTTGATTTTGTGCAACTCATATCCGGCTACTTTGGCAGAGCCAGTATGTAGCCAAAGATCAGCATACAAAGTTTTTAAAAGTGAGCTCTTACCACTACCGGTCCTGCCGATCATATACACAAACTCACCATTCTTTATTTCAAAATGCACATCATTCAAAACAGGACGGTCTCCCTGGTAAATGTCTGCCCGATCCAGTACGATAATCGGCTCTGCTGCCTCAGTCATAGTCAACTAAAAAAGGTTTCAAAAAACTTAGTGTGCTCTTGCTATAAAGACAGTCGGAAACAAAAACCATTGCTTCTGCTTCCGACTGCCAAGGTCTGTCATCTCAGAAAGTTACTGAATCTGACCAAACCTGAAATATTCAGGGTATTAGCTACCGCTTATTTTGAATTTCCTTTTGCGTAATCAGCAAGGAATTTTTCAAGACCAATGTCAGTAAGCGGGTGCTTCAACAATGCTTCCATAGCGCTCAATGGACCTGTCATTACATCAGCTCCAACCTCAGCGCACTGAATAATGTGCATTGGGTGACGAACAGAGGCAGCAAGTACTTGTGTTTCGTAACCGTAGTTTCGGTAGATTGTCAAGATTTGCTCGATCAGACCAATTCCGTCTGTTGAGATATCATCAAGACGACCGATGAAAGGAGATACGTAAGTTGCACCAGCTTTTGCAGCCAAAAGTGCTTGTCCTGCAGAGAAAATCAACGTACAGTTGGTACGAATACCTTTCTGAGAGAAATATTTAAGTGCTTTCACACCTTCTTTAATCATTGGAATTTTCACAACGATTTTGCTGTCAATTTCAACCAGTTCTTCGCCTTCACGAATCATTCCCGCCAAATCAACAGAAACAACTTCAGCACTTACATCGCCATCCACGATATCACAGATCGCCTTGTAGTGGCTAAGGATATTGTCTTTACCTGTGATTCCTTCTTTAGCCATCAGAGAAGGGTTGGTTGTTACTCCGTCCAAAACACCTAGCTCGTACGCTTCCTTAATTTCTTTAAGGTTTGCGGTATCAATAAAAAATTTCATATCGGGAATTGTATGGTTTAATTTCTCACAAAAGTAGAAAACGATGATCAAACCAAAAAGAAAGATGTGAATTGAAATAGAAAGGCACAAAAAAAGGCAAACCGAGAATCTCACTGCATCGACCACCTACCCTTGCTTCCGTCAGGACCTGGGGGATTCGGAGGGAGCTAGTAGTTCCGATTTGCCGATGCAAAGATAAAGACATTTTATTGACAAAAAGAAAACATTGGCGTCACTTTCCGATTACTTTTGTGCGAACCATCTAGAAATGAACAATTATGCCGCGTCAATTTTTTTTATTTTTTTTATTAATCATCACATCCTGCTCTCAATCATCTGATGCTTTCCTCAAAAAAGGAAAAGATTTAATGCGCGAAGGGAAAACCCGCGAGGCCATTGAATTTATCAATAAAGCCATAGAAAAAAATACTTCCAATGCTGAAGCTTTTAATTTGCGTGGGGTAGCCTACTACGAGTTAAAGGAATATCCGAATGCAATGCTTGACTTTAATCAGGCGATCAAAATTTCCCCTGACTCCTACCGTCCTTACTTCAATCGCGCTCTTTTGCAGAAGAGTGAAAACCGCCTTGACTCTGCACTGACAGATTACAACAAGGCTGCTGTTCTGGCGCCGGATACATCCGATGTATTTTTGAATCGTGGCGAACTTCTGGTTTTACTGGAAAAATTACCGGATGCTATTCAGGATTTTGAAAAAGCTACGAAGCTGAATCAAAACAACAAAATGGCCTGGTACAATCTTGGTAACACCTACTACAGACAAAAAGACTACACAAAAGCATCTCTTGCATTTCGGCAGACCTTAAAATTGGATTCTCAGTACGGAAAGGCCTATTACGGATTGGGGTTGTCTCAATGGTATGAAGGAGAAAAAGACCTGAGTTGCGGTAATTTCAAACAAGCTGCTACTTTAGGATATTCCGACGCTGTGTCAGCAATGAACCAATTCTGTCAATAAACTTTACTCTTGAATCAATGAAAGCGCTTTTAAAAATTTCCCTGGCGATCATGTTTATCATTTTCTCGTATCTGCAGGTCAATGATCCGGACTCGGGAATATGGATAGGAATCTACAGTTTTGCTGCCCTGGGCTGCTATATGAGTTTACGGGATTTGTGGCCTTCATGGGTTTATTACGCCCTTGCCGGGGGATACGTAATCGGAGCGATACTCCAATGGCCCCCGGAATTTGAAGGTGTCTTGTTTGATCAGATGCAAATGAGAAGTATGAATATTGAACTGGCTCGGGAATCTCTCGGACTTGGGATTTGCGCAATATCTATGGCTGTGTTAGGCAAATGGGGTTAAGCGTTCCATACCCACTCGATCTCTTTCAAACCAAAAGATCGTATCTCAGTTTCCCCGGAAAATTGCACTAAAATTTGTCCGCTTTCGGCAACTCCTGTCACTATTCCGCTTATTATTTTATCCTGATAGCGGAATAGTACAGATGACTGATAACCATACAAATGTGACAGATAATCTTCCCTGATTTTGGTGAGCTGGTTGCTTCGCAATAGCTGTTGATACCGAACGTCCAGGCAACGGATTATTTTTTCAAACTCCTCCTGCAGAGACATTTGATTGCCAGTAACATTAGCCAGGGAAGAAATACGGTCTATTCCAAAGGTAAGCTGATTGATGTTGATTCCGATTCCGACGATGGAGTGAGAAATACTTGCTCCCTGAATGGAGTTTTCTATGAGCGTTCCGCTTAATTTTTTCTCTGAAACATAAATATCATTGGGCCATTTGATCTTCACCTGATCAGTATGTTCCCTCAGCATGTCATAAATGGCCAATGCCACAACCTGACTGATCAGAAATTGTTGTTCAATGGCTATACTGACAGGCCTGAGAATTACCGAAAACATCAGATTTTGTCGCGACTCTGACTGCCATACCGTACCCCGTTGTCCTCTGCCTCCGGTCTGGTTGTCGGCTATGACAACAGTTCCCTCCTCTCCTATACCACTATGCACTAATTCAGCCGCTATGTCGTTTGTTGAATGACAAGTTGGCAGATATATTATCTTTTTGCCAATAATTAGGGTATTATGTATAGTGTTGTACAATTTTTTTGCTTTACTTTAGAGTTTATAGAAATGGGAATCAATTACGCATGAAACAACGCAAAAATAAAG
>DASYHR010000229.1:0-1949 GCA_035998385.1 Dyadobacter sp.
TTGCGCAGAAAAAACAAACCGTTAGCGGTTATGTGAAAGATGCGTCGAATGGAGAAGGTCTGATAGGCGTATCTGTGTATGTACGCGAAGCAGAAACCGGCGTAGTAACCAACTCTTACGGCTTTTACTCAATTACCCTGCCTGCGGGAGATTACACACTTGTGTATACCTATATGGGTTATCAAAAAAATACGCAGTCAGTTGCACTGACTACAGATAAAACTGTGAGTATTGAGATGAAAGATGAAAGCAATGAACTTGCTGAAGTGACGATTTCAACCAAAAAAGACGACGAAAATGTAAAAAGCATTGAAATGTCTGTCAATAAGGTAGAGATGAAAACCATCAAAAAAATGCCTGCGCTCTTTGGTGAAGTGGATCTGGTGCGGAGTATTCAGTTGTTACCTGGTGTCACAACGGTAGGAGAAGGTGCTTCCGGATTCAATGTCCGTGGAGGTGATGTATCTCAAAATTTGGTTTTGCTGGATGAAGCTCCGGTGTATAATTCCTCTCACTTATTCGGGTTCTTTTCTGTATTCAATCCTGACGCGGTAAAGGATGTAAAACTGATCAAAGGAGGTATTCCTGCGCAATATGGAGGACGTATTTCTTCCATTCTTGATGTCAGGATGAAGGAAGGCAATTCTAAAAAGAGAGAAGTCAATGGAGGAATAGGGACAATTTTCTCGCGCCTCACCTATGAGCAGCCTTTTGCGGAAGGCAAGGGATCATTTATTGTTGCAGGGCGTCGCTCTTATATTGATGTACTGGCAAAGCCATTTTTGAATAAAGATCTGCGTGATTCCAAATTCTATTTTTATGACCTTACCGGTAAGGTTAATTATCAGCTGGGTGACAAGGATACTTTCTACGCGTCGGGTTACTTTGGTAAAGACGTATTCGGTGGCGGAGATTTTGCTTTTGGTTGGGGTAATGCTACTGCTACAGCAAGATGGAACCATATTTTTTCAAGTAAGCTGTTCATGAACCTGACTGGTTTCTATAGCAACTACGACTACTCGCTCGGACAGAACGTCAATGACGACAGCGCAACAGATAAATTCGATTGGAAATCTAAAATTATCAGTACGAGTGTAAAGCCTGATTTTACCTACTATCTGACTCCCAATAATCAGATCACTTTTGGTGGCCAGTATATCCGCTATGATTCACGTCCGGGAACTGCCACGGCTATATCAGAAGGAGAAGAAACGAATATTAGTCAGGAGCCACGTTATGGAGACGAATGGGCGCTATATGCAGGAAATGAGCAAAAACTTACAGATCGTATATCATTGCAATACGGAATCAGGTATTCCTATTTCAGAAGTATAGGGCCGGGCAGGGAATATGATTTTATTCCCGGAGAAAAGGGAGAGCGTGAAACACCCGTATTTCCGGGCAGGGAATATGGTAAAGGTGATGTGATTAAATCATACGGTAACTGGGAACCACGTCTCGCTGTAAACTTCGGCCTGTCGTCATCCACATCTTTAAAAGCAAGTTATAACCGTACATCACAGTATCTGCACTTGTTATCCAATACCGCAGCGAGTTCTCCACTGGATGTCTGGACGTTGAGCTCTTCCAGAATAGCTCCTGAGAAAGCTGACCAGGTTGCTTTGGGCTGGTTTAGCAACTTCAAAGAAAATACATATGAAGCCTCAGTAGAGGTATATTATAAAAAATTATACAATCAGATTGACTATGTTCCGGGTTCCGAATTGCTCCTGAATTCATTTGTTGAAGGTGATTTGCTTTCAGGAAAAGGACGCGCTTACGGAGCGGAATTTTATCTGAAGAAGAACAAAGGAAAACTAACGGGATGGGTGAGTTACACATTATCCCGCACTGAAAGGCTCGTGGAAACCATCAATAACGATGAGTGGTTCCCTGCACGTTTCGACAAGCCACACAATTTCACCGCGGTTGCGATTTATGAATTGAAG
>DASYHR010000236.1:0-3290 GCA_035998385.1 Dyadobacter sp.
CGACATCCCGATAAATTGCTCGGCAGAAATGTTGGAGGCAATCAGAGATGCACCAATCGCCCACCACGTCAGTGATCCCTCAGCCAGAAAGAAATCTTTTGTGGACGCCGCCTCACTTTTCTTTCTGTTATAAATCCAATAACCGTATACGGATACGATGATGAAATAAATAAAGAAGATGATATAGTCCAGAGACTGTAATTGTTTCATTACAAACCAGTTTATATGATGTGATTAACAAGATGAGGTTCAGGCGTTACCTTTGGCATAGTCGCTCAGGAATTTCGCGAGCCCTGAATCTGTCAGCGGGTGGTTCAGTAAAGCAGTAATCGCACTCAAAGGTCCTGTCATCACATCAGAGCCAACTTCCGCGCAGCGCAATATGTGTATAGGATTTCTGACAGACGCAGCAAGTATCTGTGTTTCCATTTCATAATTATCATAAATCAGTCTGATCTGACTAATGAGACCAATCCCATCCGTAGATATATCATCCAGACGTCCCACGAAAGGCGAAACGTAGGTTGCACCTGCCTTCGCGGCTAGCAAAGCCTGTCCTGCAGAAAAAATAAGTGTACAATTTGTCTTGATTCCGCGGCTACTGAAATGTTTGATGGCCTTGATACCGTCTTTGATCATCGGAACCTTCACGACAATGTTAGGATGGAGATCGGCCAGCGCTTCCCCTTCCTGAATGATATTATGTAAATCTGTAGCAATTACCTCTGCTGAAATAGGACCATCAACCAAATTACAGATGTCAATATAATGCTGCAGAATTCGCTCCTGTCCAAAAATACCTTCTTTGGCCATCAAGGATGGATTGGTTGTGACGCCATCCAAAATTCCCAGATCGTAGGCTTGTCTGATTTCTTCAAGATTAGCGGTATCGATAAAAAACTTCATAGTAATAAGATTGTAGAAATGAATTGTTTATAACTCTTTTTAATCAGAAATTTTGAAAAAAACGTCGACAGCCAAACATATAACAGACAGGATTTCCCGGCGAAAAATCCACCGGGAAATAAACCAAACTGTTTTAACCTATGATAAAACTGTAGCAGACCAAGGAGGAACTAACCTATAGAAAACCGCTGTCCAATAGGAAATCGGGCCCCTTAAAGCTGCAATATCTTGATGTTCTTGTACCAGACTTCGTCGCCATGTTCCTGCAAAAGTATATGTCCCTGTGATGCCTTGCCGAAGTCATCAAATGCCTTATACTTACTGTGGTTAACCAAAGCTTTCCACATCTGATTGTTGCGCTCGTAGTCCAGTATTTTCACGCCGTTCAGCCAGTGCTCCACGTGGTTACCTTTCACGACAATCATAGCTGTATTGAAATTTTCTTTATGAAAGGGTTTGCCGGACGACGCGGGTATAAGATCGTACAATGAACCCAAAGTCCGGTTTCCTGAAACTCCCGCTTTTGCATCAGGATGTTTCTCATCGTCCAGTATCTGATATTCACATCCGATACCTCCGCGGTTCACAAAATATTTGATACCGCTGTTAGCTCCGTCCGTAATTTTGAAATCGACTTTCAGAATAAAATTTTCATACTTTTTATCTGTAAGTACATCTCCTCCTTCACCGTCTTTCAGGACTTTTAAGATGCCATTATCTACTGACCAGCCTTTCGATGGAAATGTGTCCGAGCCGGAGCTTTTCCACCCTTGCGTCGTTGAACCATCCCACAGCAGCTTCCATCCTTCGGATTTTTCTTTTGCTGAAAACCTGTTGTCCGTCGGCGAACTTTGTTGTGCACTTGCATTCGACACAAACACAATGAGAGTGAGAACCAAAAATCTTGCGAGCATAATCTTTTTTAGCGTCAAAATAAACTTGTTGGTATTCGTATTTTTTTATCAGACGAAAAGGGTAGAACAAGAACCTACACTTGTATACGCCTACAAATCAATCGATCACTTTTACTTCTGATTAAAATGGTTGCAAAGGTATGGGCAGGTCGTCGCGCGGTGTGAGCAAAATTGTTCAAAATGAAGACAATAATGTCTAAATCACCACAAGACTCATTACCTGTCACCTCCTGATTTACCTGATCAAATACACATTTACTGACTTTTTCACCTCTTCCAAAGTTTGCTTAGGAGGTTCGAAACCTGATGGAATTGGCTGGCGTGCAAAAGACTGTAAATACAGCACCCACGCATTCCGCCACCAGATCGCTTCCCGGCGTTGTACCATTAGTCTTTGTGCCACGTTGGTATATACTTCAGGATCCAGATCCGCCTTTGCAAGATTCCACTGTTGCTGCATCCAGGCAACGGAATCTGCTCCGGTGTACAAGCGTGTGCAAAGTTCCTCCCAAAGTGTACGTCCTGTATTGAGTTTCTTACTCCAACCTACATGGTGAAACCAGAGGAGATAGGGTAATGCTGTTTTGTCAGGATTATTCCATAGTTGTTGTACCTGCGGCTTGTACTGAGCCAATGCATTGCTTCCACTTTCTGTTCTGTCAAAGCCCAGCCCTACAGAATCCGCACGGTGGTAATAGGTAGCAGTCCAGTCGGGACGTGCCCCTTTGTTTTGCCAGGGCTCCGGCGCAAAGTGTACACCCATCCACGGTCGCGAAAGCCCGAGCGGCGTGTTGTAGTCAACATAGATATCACGTGATCTTAGCATCAGTTTGACAATAGGACCTACCGATTTTTGGTTGCGCGTCAGCGTTAGCTGCGTCCACTCATTAGCGATTTGCTCAGAAGATAGCTGATGATCCCAGGCCAGCCTCCCGAACGCATACCAGTTAGCCTGCGCAAGCGGATGTCCCGTCCAATTTCTATCACTTCCGCTATTGGCCACGCCAGCCATCAGTGTTTTTGTATACCCATGCAGACTACCGTCAACCACCTTCGCAACGGTCGAGCCCTGGCCGTTCACATAGGTATCTGCATCCAGGCATTCTTTGAAAATCGGCGCTTCGTAAACGGCATGCGCTGCAAATCCCAGATATTCCTGCGTGATTTGAAATTCAATACCCAAAGGTGTTTTTGGCATATTCCCGAACAATGGTGAGAATGGCTCGCGTGGCTGAAAATCAATAGGACCGTTTTTCACCTGCACGATCACCTTTGGATCGAACTTACCATCCAGAGGAACAAATTCTTCATAGGCTGCCTTGAACCGGTCTGCTTTCGGATCGGCTTTATATACGAAGGCGCGCCAGATCACAATTCCCTCATGGGGTTTGAAAGCTTCGGCAAGCATGTTGGCACCGTCCGAATGGGTGCGCCCATAATCCTGCGGACCAGGTTCTCCTTCTGAATTAG
>DASYHR010000276.1:0-3297 GCA_035998385.1 Dyadobacter sp.
GAAAAGTGACAAGCTCAAAAGGGATTTTAGCCCTACGGTCCTGGATTTTGGTCCGGTCCGGTTTCTGATTGCCCGCCATTTCGGTTTTTGCTATGGTGTTGAAAACGCGATTGACATTGCCTATCGGGCTATTTCTGAAAATCCTGACAAACGTATTTTTCTCCTGAGTGAGATGATACACAATCCGGATGTAAACCGGGACCTGACAGACAGAGGGGTGCGGTTTTTGATGGATACCAAAGGAAAACAGCTAATCGCCTGGGACGAATTGACACCGGAAGATATTGTAATTGTCCCTGCTTTTGGAACGACCATTGAAAACCAAAACAAACTTGCTGAACTTGGTATCAATTCATATGTATATGATACGACCTGCCCTTTCGTGGAGAAAGTATGGAACCGGGCAGCACAAATTGGAGAGAAGGATTATACCATTGTAGTGCACGGAAAGCCGTTACATGAGGAAACGAGGGCCACTTTTTCTCATAGTAAAGAAAATGCGCCTACCGTAATAGTTGAAAATATGGAGGAGGCCAAACGCCTGGCCGGATACATTACAGGAGAAACACCCGCCGCACAATTTTTTGCCGAATTTGCCGGACAGTTTTCTGAAAATTTCAATCCTGAAAAAGATCTGAAACGTATCGGCGTTGTAAATCAGACCACGATGCTTGCTTCTGATACACAAGGCATTGCAGATTTTCTTAAAAGTGTGATGACGAAACACTACAGTCTGCAGCCGGCACAAGTGGAGGATCATTTTGCAAATACCAGAGATACCCTTTGCTATGCGACGAACGACAACCAGGATGCAACCTATGCATTGCTCGGACATGAGGCGGATCTGGTTGTTGTGGCCGGGGGATATAACAGTTCGAACACATCCCATCTGGTTGAACTTTGCGAGGATAAATTGCCGACATACTTTATTGAATCAGTAAACAAAATACTGGACAAGCAACTGATACGTCATTTTAATCTGCATACAAAAGAAGAGGTTGTCACCGAAAACTATTTGCCCGCAGGACAATCTGCTAAAATAATGCTGACCTGCGGCGCTTCCTGCCCTGATGCAGTGGTGGAAGCCATTTTGCTTAGATTACTTTCATTCTATGAAGGTGCCAAAACGGTGGAAGAAGTGATGGAGGGTTTTTGATAACAATTTTGATAACTTCAATAACATATGGAATCGCTGGAAGAACTTACTTTGACCTATCGGCAGGCCATCAGAGGCGTGATCGACTATGAGAAGTATAATCTATATGCAATTTCGCATCACTCAACAGTTATTGAAGGCAGCACTTTAACTGAGATTGAAACGCAGGTATTTTTGGATGAAGGGCTCACTGCAAAAGGAAAGCCGATCTCGGACCATCTCATGGTGACTGATCATCTGGAAGCACTAAAATTTGTGATTCAAAAAGCGCAACAGCACAGCTCTGTATCCATCGAACTGATCCGACAAATAGCATCCATTGTACTAAAAAATACGGGAATTGTTTATAATACAGCACTTGGCTCTTTTGATAGCGGTAAAGGCGATTTCAGGATGCTAAATGTTTCTGCCGGAATCGGTGGCAAAAGCTATTTAAATTATAGCAAAGTGCCGGAGGCTATGAAAAATATATGCAAAGATTTTAGCACACAGCTCCTGAATAAGAATCTTACCACAAGTGAAGTCAATGATCTTGCATTCCTGCTACATTATCAATTTGTAACAATACATCCTTTTGCAGATGGAAATGGTCGCGTAGGAAGGCTTCTTATGAATTTTGTTCAAAGTTATTTTGACAAACCTATGACAGTTCTGTTTTCGCAAAATAAGGCTGAATACATTCAGGCATTGGTGGATACACGGGAGCAAGAGAATGTTAACATCTTTCTTAATTTTATGCGCTTGCAGCATCATCAATATCTCAAAAATGAAATAGCAAGATTACAACCGGATCAGACAATCCGGAAAAATTTCGGAGGAATAGTTTTGTTCTTTTAGTATTTTCTATAATCCCGCTCTCCGCAAAATCATTAATTCCAATTCATCCTGCCGCAGCAAATAATAAAAGATTACATTCGACGTATAATTGAAAATTTGCTTCGAATATGAAAATTTCTGCGGTTTCTTTTCTCAGTTTATCACTCGTTTCGTTATTCCTCTTCGGCTGCTCTTCTCTCAATGAATTGAAGATCGCAGGCACCAATTTCAATGAAGAAATAAGCCAGTCGCAGAATCTGGTTTTTACATTTAATAAAGATCTCGTGTCCGATGCCCAGCTCAATAGCTGGGATTCTACGCAATACATACAGTTTGAGCCGGCGGTAAAGGGTAAGTTCAAATGGACTGCTCCCAATGAAGTGATATTCTCGCCTGTCGCGGGATTTGCCCCGGCAACTGCCTACAAAGCAAAACAAACTCCTCTTCTTCTGAAAAGTGTAGACAAAGACAAAAAATATGACCTCTCCGCCGATCTAATACAGTTTCACACGCCGTATCTCAGCCTGACAGAAACCGAAAGCTGGTGGACTTTATCCAAAGAAACCGGCCGGCGGGAAGCCCGGATCAAACTTATCTTTAACTATCCTGTCAATGCGCAAAATGTCTCTGAAAGACTTAAACTGATTATAGCTGATAAACCTGCAGATTTTAAAATTCTGCCATCTGCCAGCGAGAAGACGCTTATTCTGTCGCTGAATTCTTTTAATAGTTCCGACAACAATCCTGTACCTGTAACCATTCAGTTGACGAAAGGCCTGAAAGCACAGAACACCAGTTACATTACCCAAAACGATATTTCTTCAACGCTCAGCCTTCCCTCTCCGCTTCATCTTGAAATCACTGATATCAAGACAGGTTTTGAAAATAATACTGCTTTTGCCCGTATAATCACAACTCAGGAGTTAGATGCAGAAAACCTGGACAAAAGCTTTAGCCTCACTCCTGCCCTTTCTGTCCAAACTGAAATTACGGAAAACGGATTTTTACTTCGGGGAGATTTCAATGAAACGGACACCTATATTCTGCAATTAAACAGGACATTAAAAGGGATTCTGGGTCCGAATCTTGAAAGTGAGGTTTCCCGCGATTTGTTCTTTGGAAAAATGCCGGCGGGTATATCATTTGCCAATAAAAAAGCGCTGTACATGACGCCCAAAGGCTCGAGAAATATGGGTGTTCAGATCGTTAATATACCCAAGGTACAGGTGCGTATAGCCAAGCTGTATGCCAACAATATTCTCAGTTATATCAAAAGCAACCGTTGGGAAGACTATGCCTATGTAGGTGACGAATGGATGCCGAGT
>DASYHR010000282.1:0-3885 GCA_035998385.1 Dyadobacter sp.
TATAAATTCTGCATGAATACGGTATCTTGATCCTCTTGCCAGCAATATATTGTCCGGATCAACCGCCATTTTATTTTTACTAAAAACTGCCGACTGCCTGTAAGTAGACGAGGTAACCATCTGTTTGACAAGCCGTTTAACATCCCAGCCGTGCTCCATAAAATCAACAGCAAGCCAGTCAAGCAAAGCAGGATGTGAAGGGAGCTCACCCTGCATACCAAAATCACCGGAGGTTTTTACAATACCCCTACCGAAGAATTCCTGCCAGAGAATATTAACATATACTCTTGCGGTAAGTGGATTCTTTTTGTCAAAGAGCCATTTAGAAAGCCCCAATCTGTTTTTAGGATAATTTTTATTGAAAGGCAATATGGCTGCAGGTGTGCCTGCCGTTACTTCCTCGCCCGGCGCATCATATTCGCCGCGATTGAGTACATGCGTTTTTCTGGTTGAATCCAGATCCCCCATCACAGACACAATAAGCCGATTGGTGTCTGCCTTGTTTACGAATTTCAAAATTCCTTTTACATCCTCTTCGCTGATTTCCATCAACGGTTTTTTGGCGTAAGTTTCCGGTCCGCCAATTACTGATTCAATACCTACTTCATTGACATTGTTAAAAAAAGCAAACATTTGATAGTATTCCTTTTGCGAAAAGGGATCGTATTTGTGATCATGACAATGCGCACACTCCAGCGTTACACCCAGCAATCCCTTCCCGAAAAGATCATTTCTGTCTGTTACATACATCACCCTGTACTCTTCAGGAATGATACCGCCTTCTTCGGTAATTTTATGGTTACGGTTAAAACCAGTCGCAAGAATCTGTTCTTTGGATGCATTGGGAAGTAAGTCCCCCGCCAACTGCCAGGTTATGAAATCATTGTAACGCATGTTGCGGTTAAATGCATGAATGACCCAGTCCCGCCAGGGCCATTGAGTTCGGTAGCCATCATCCTGATATCCGTGCGAATCCGCATACCGCGCCAGATCCAGCCAATGAATCGCCATTTTTTCGCCGTAAGCTGGCTGAGCCAGCAGGTAATCTACCATCTTTTGGTAGGCCTTCTCACTGTCGTCCGCTAGGAAATCATCCATCATTTTTAATGTTGGTGGCAATCCTGTCAGATCAAGACTCAACCTTCTGAGCAACCTTTCCTTATCAGCCTGCTCATTAGGTTGTAAACCATTCTGTTCCTGCTTATTCAGGACAAAATAATCTATCTCGTTGGTTGGCCATGATTTGTTTTCAACATCCGGAACAGGCTGTTTACGTGGTGCGACAAACGCCCAGTGCTTCTCGTATTGCGCACCTTGTTTGATCCATTTTTCAATAATGTCAATATCCCTGTTTGTAAGTTTGAGATTTGAAGACGGAGGAGGCATGAGCATGGCAGTATCCTGCGTTGTGATACGCAGATATGCCTGTGACAGCTCGGGCTTACCGGCTACCAGTGCGTGAGCACCGGGATTTTCCTTTAATGCCTGAAAGGCGCTTTCTGCCACATCCAGGCGAAGTCCTGCCTCGCGTTTGTTGGCATCAGGACCGTGGCAGGCAAAACATTTATCTGAGAGAATTGGTCTTACATCGAAGTTATAGCTGACCTTCTCAGGAATTTCCGACACCTGGGATTCGCCGGAATTTTTCCGTGAGCAGCTTAGAACAGAAAGCACAAACAATCCGATCGATACGATCAGTAACGCAACTTTCAGCATGATGGGGTTCAGGATATAGTTTCAATATGCATTTTATATAAATAATTAATTAAATAAATGCATATTTCATGGAGCAATATAATCAATTCTCTGAACTGTAACTATCCTGTGCTATGCTGGTTTCAAAAAGTTGATGAATTGGAATTGCTCAGTAATGATTTTTAGATGCATTGCGCCGTTGTGCATAGTGTAAACACTCCGCACCAACAATAATTTACCGTCTGCGACGGTAGCTCCGGTAAGCTGAACTCATGATAATATTATTGGTAATAATGCAAACTTGGACCTACCGTCACAGACGGTAGGTTATCTTGCTTCGTAGTTTTGAAAACTACGAAGAACTGTGTTATTCCATAAAAAAACCCGGTCACTGCGGACCGGGCGGTTAACTATTTGCTTTTTTCCATCCAGGCATTTGCCTTATCTTCCAGCAATTTCAAGGGCACACAACCAGACTCCAGCACAAGGTTGTGAAACGCCTTAATGTCAAACTTGTCACCCAGATCCTTTTCAGCTTTAGACCGAAGCTCACGAATCTTCATCTGACCAATTTTATAGGACAATGCCTGACCTCCACCGGCCATATATCGTTCTACTTCAGCAGTAATACTCTCCTCTGACTCAGCCTCATGATCCAGCGAATATTGAATCGCCTTCTCCCGCGTCCACCCTTTGGAATGTAATCCTGTATCCACCACCAGACGGATCGCGCGGTGCATCTCTGCACTCAGCATGCCAAAATACTGGTACGGATCGGTATATAATCCAAGTTCTTTACCCAAAGATTCTGAGTACAACGCCCAGCCTTCCCCGTACGCACTATACCAGAGATTCTTGCGGAAATCAGGAAGGTCTTTATTTTCCTGTTGCAGGGAAATTTGATAATGATGACCAGGAATGGCTTCATGCAGAAACAAACTTTCGTCGGACACTATATTGTATGTTTTTGCATCAGGTACAGGCACGTAGAAAACACCTGGACGAGAACCGTCAGCCAGACCGGGATTATATTCTGCGGAGGCCGATTTTTCTCTGAATGCTTCTGTTCTTCTTACTTCAAAGGCTGATTTTGGTGTAAGATCGAATAGCTTTTTCAAATTCGGCTTCATTACATCATGAATCCTGTTGAAATTGGCAATCACCTCTTCCGGTTTGGTAAATGGCATCAGCTTTTTATTATTGCGGACATCATTAAAGAAGGATTTCAAATCTCCTTTGAACCCGACCTGAGCCTTCACCTTTTCCATTTCCGCTGAAATACGGTCTACTTCACGTAACCCTATCTGATGAATTTCATCCGATGACATTTCAGTCGTTGTGTAATATTTGATAAAGTAATCATAAAGCGCCTTACCGTTGGGTAATGCATCAAAACCGGATGACGACCTGCCTGCAGGCAAATATTCGGTGCTGACAAAATCATGCAGTTTTTTGAAAGTAGGAATCACTTTGGTTTCCACCATCGCAGCGTACTGCTTTTGTAATTTTTCCTTTTCCTCTGCAGAAAAAGAATCCGGAAAATTCTTGACCGGAGCATAGAAAAGGTGTTCTGCCACAGGACCGTGATCCATTCCATGAAGCTGCGGAATCATCTTTTTAATCAAAGCAGTTGGCAATACATATCCCTCCTTCATTCCCTTTCTCATATTGACAACAGCGTTATCACACCACACCACGAAACCATCCACACGTTTCAGCCAGTTTTCATAATCTTTTACAGTTTTGAACGGCTGTAAACTAGTACCACCTGCCATCTGCGCGACCATCAGATGTGTAGAAAAAATCTGGTTCAACGGAAGTAATTCGGTAGGAAAAGCCAGTCCTTCAAGATTGATTTTACATTCCCATTGCAATAAATCCCAGCTTACCTTTTCTTCCGGAGATAGTTTTTCCCGATCATACTTTGCAAGTTCAGCCTGGTATTTTTTGTAGAATGCGGTCAGTTTAGCCTTACCTTCCTGCGTCAGTTCATCGGACATTTTATCGTTAAAACGATTATCACCATTCATCGTTGCCTCGAGGGGGTAAAGCGGAAGCCGCTCTTCATAGTAGTCGGCAAATACCTGCTTCACAGGTCTCGCTGCCTTTTCGCCAGAGGACGATTGTTTACAGGCCTGCATGGCAACACACAGCATAGCCGCAAAAATCACAGATTTGAGCATAAATTGA
>DASYHR010000284.1:0-3502 GCA_035998385.1 Dyadobacter sp.
TGCTGTGTAAATTCCTTTTTCACATCCGTTCCGATCATAAAATAGCCGTCATTGCGGAGCGTCACAAGGTGGGAAGAAATACCGTAAGTCAGTCCTTTTTCTTCACGAATGTTCTTCATCAGTCTGGAGCCGAAATATCCACCCAGGATTTCATTCGTAACCAACATTTTGAAATAATCAGGATGGTGACGGGTAAACAACCGGCGACCGATCCGTATGCTGGACTGGAGTCCGTCGGTCTTCTCTACAAGCACAGCTTTACCCTGGTACGCGTCCTCCCCGTCACGTAATGCCACTGCCTGCTCCCGGAAGCTGAGATCCGCCGTCAGATGCTCTTTTACAGCCGTCACGTCGGCGTCCTGCACCTGCCCGGCTAATATCACCGTATATTTTCCATTCTTCACAAACTGATTATAGTGCTCTACAATCTGCTCCTTCTGTAAAGATTCTATTGCTTGTTCATTCTGGCTTTGACCATACGGGTGTTCACTTCCGTAAAGCCCTTCCCGGAACGCAACGGTAGCCAGATAAGAGGTTTTCTCTTTATTTACCCTTAAATTCTGAATCGTGATATTTCTAAGTTTCTCCAGCTCTCTTTCAGGGAAAATCGCACTCTGCATCATTTCCTTTAGCAATGGCAGTACTTCTGGTAAAACCCGGGACAAGCAGTAAACAGTAATCCCTACACGGTCGGCTGTATGCGTAAAGTCAGTAAACGCGCCGATCCGGTCAAATGCTTCACTTATTTCAGATGATGTATGTTGCGTTGTCCCTTCCGCAAGCATTTTAATTGTGAAAGAAGATGCGCCCGGTGCCTGTTCCTGCCAGCTTCCCGCTTCAAAAATACATTCAAGCCGCACTACCGGTTGTTCGCCGATATTGATCACATGTAACTGCACACCATTATCCAGCAGATGTGTTTGTGTTTCCGGTAAATGTATTGAATTAATTACTTTAAAATCAGGGGCAATGGTACGGTCTAATGGCATAAGTGATGAAATCAAAAAAAGCGAATGGTGTTGCAATAACGCCATTCGCTTTCATATTTTTAGTAATACCGGATCTTAGTTTTCGTCAGTCACATCAAGTTTCTCAGCCTTGTTCAAATAAAGTCCAAGTGAGATACGAAGTGTTTGAGCAAGCGGACTGTTCTGTGCGACAGGGAACATATAAGCGAAGTCTACAGCATATCGGTCCGCAAAACGAATACCTGCACCAGCTGTGAAGAACTTACGTGCACCCTTGTTTTTATTTTCTCCGAAGTATCCTCCGCGAATTGCAAAAATATCGTTGTACCAGTACTCTGCACCGACAGCGACTGCTACTTCCTGAACTTCTTCGCTGAAACCGTTAGGTGCGTCAGAGAATGATCCGAATGCAGCGCTCAGTGCGCTTTTAGATGTATTGATTCTTGTTACTCCATCAGGAGTCGGAACCATCAGTTTACTCAAATCAGCAATAACGTTAAACTTGTTACGACCATCGGCAGAGAAAGTAAGTCCACCACCTACTTTAATGGTTGTAGGAATATAGTTTTCAGTATCTGTTCCGGATCCGTAGTTGATCTTACCACCAAGATTGGAAAGTACAGCACCAAGAGACCATGTGAACTCGCCGCCTGTATCTTCATTTCTCAATTCTTTTCTATAGAAGGCGCTGATATCACCAGCAGCAGTACGGGCTGTTTTAAGAGAGACTCCATTGATCACCGCATTTCCTGCCAGGTTAGAAGAGATGTATTTCAATGTAAGACCTAACGAGAAGTTTTTGCTCAATTGACGTGAGTAAGTACCGTTCAAAGCAAACTCTCTTGATGAAAATAAACCAAGACTGTTACCAACAGCATCACGAAGATCAAGCTCTCCATTGTTGAAATAATTGATAGAAGCAGCCACAGCCTGTTTGTCGCCGATTTTTTTATAGGCTGATAAATAACCCAGCCACATGTCGTCTACGATATTTCTTAACCAGGGTGTATACGAAGCAGTAACTCCGAAGTCTTTTGAATTGTATGGAAGCTTAGCTGCGTTCCAATAGGCTGAATTAGCGTCAGGACTTAGTGCTACCCCTGCTTCACCCATTGCAGCACTTCTTGCATCAGGAGCAAAAGTTAAAAAAGATAGTGGTGAGTGTGGAATTCTGGAGGTGTCTGACTGGGCTTGTAAAACCCCGCTTGTAAAAACTAGTAATGAGGATAAACTTAGAAAAAAAAGTCTCATAGAAATTGGATTTGCGATAGGAAGTGCCTTGTGTCAGCTTCTTTATAGGGTCAAAAGTACAATGAAAGATAATTAATCGTAAAATAAATAATAAGTTTTATTAAATCTATGGGGAGCGAACGATCCTTCCACCACGTTTGTTCACCGAATTGTCCGTCAAAGATCTGACTTCAATTGCGTACATATATGCTGTCAAATTCTGTAAAATACCTTTCAGATTTGTATTCATCAATGACTCACGGATGGTTTGTTCTCCTGAATAATAGCGCTTGTTAAGTTCACCCAGTTTTTGTCCGTCCTTTGTAAATAACCGAACAACAATTTCAATGTCATCGTCGGATCTGTTATGTGTCAATTCAAAAAAAAGATCGCTGTGAAATGGATTGGGATAAACCTTCAATTGCTGGATTTTGATACCATCCGAAGCCTGCACCTGAAAAGCGAACGCTATATCCGAAGAGTTATTATATATGTCCCATACTTTTATCTTAATCTGATAAGAGCCCGGTGTCAGGTTTTCAAACGGATAATTAATTGTACCTGATTTATAACTATCCAAATCCGCTACATAATAATCATTCAGCGTCAACACCAGCGTATCATTCACAGTGAGGGTGATATCATGTCCTATTCCCGCTCTCGACACGTTTATGCCGCTCTCGTCACTGAGTTTCACTTTTAATACGGGAGAGTCACCTGTAAAGTCACCAGATCTGAAAGTTTCGTCATTCATCCAGGCTTCAATTTGAGGAGGATTCTGATCCGGGCTCATTGCGACACTACCACCTGTCATGATGGACAACTGGCTTCCGGCATCCGAAAGACCATCACCTTTCGTAGCATATACATTCACTTTCCCCATGCCGATACGGTAATCCATATCTTTCGGCATGTTGAATTCACAGATTAACTTTCCGTTACGTACCGAAACATTGCCATCAAACAATTTGCTCCTGAATTCAGTGTAACGCTCCGGATCATCCTGATTGCCCAAAGTCCGGAAAGTGCTGGCTTTGTCATAAACTACAACCCTTGCAGTTCCACTAAAATCAGCGTCAATAGATTTTGTTTCTGCATCAAAAATTTCCATTTCAAGTTCTATCTTTTCCAAAGCGCGTAGCGTATCCGGATTTGTCACAAACCGCACTTTTTTTTCTGCTACGGCCAGCCGCATGGATGGGTCTCCCAGAAAGGTAAAGTTTCTGTTCAGCACTTCGTATTGACCGTTATTTTTAGTATCCCTGAATATGGACCCCATTTTCGTAAAAGGCGAGGAAGCATTT
>DASYHR010000295.1:0-2636 GCA_035998385.1 Dyadobacter sp.
TGACATCAGGAAGGAAGCCGAGTATGAAACGCTGGCAGGGTATCTGATCTGGAAATTTGGACGTATTCCTTTGGTAGGTGAGAAACTGAAAACCAAAAGATATGAATTCACAGTATTGAAAAAGCAACGCACGAGCATTTCGCAGGTTAAAATTAAACTACTGGATAGTGAAGATCAGGATCTATTGTAAGTCCTGATCAAAGCTTGTTGTATAATCTGACAATCGTTTCGCGATCTGCCTCTGGTTGTAATACGGAGGCGATGCTTGCTGCAATGTCGGCAGCAGAAACCCATTTACTGAAGTCTGCATCCGGCATTGCTTCCCGATTGACTGGTGTGTCAATAATTTCTGGTGCAATCATGGTAGCACTGATGCCCTCAGTCTGGTATTCGGAATTGATCATATCAGCCATTTTTAGTAACAAAGATTTTGACAAGGTATAGGCAAAGCTTGCGTCGCCGGAATCTCTTTCAGCAGCATCCTTTGCACCAATGAATATCAGTTTTCCTCCGTTGCCTTGTTTTTTGAAGTGGGCTATCAATGGCTTAACAAGATGAAAGGCAGTGAAAAAATTAAGGTGAATCATCTTCTCAATATCCTCATCCTTTGTATTTAATATGTCGCCGTAGGTATATCCGCCCACAAGGAAAATACCTGCCTCGATGGAGCCGGCGCTCGAGATTACCTGGTCGACGAAGACTGTTGATCCCTGCGCTTCCAACAAATCAATTGAGAAAATTTTTACACTGGAAAGATGATCAAATTCTCCATCATAATGCGATCCCGTAGTGACGTACAGCTGATGGTCTGATTCGAGTAGTTTCAGTGTAACTTCTTTTCCAAGGTTTCCTGACGCTCCACTGATGATAATATTTGTCATGGGTGTATTGTTTTGGGATGGTTTTAAATGCAGAAGAAGCCGGAAAACCGGCTTCTTCTTTATGCGTAACGATAAAAATGAACGTTTAAGATAAGGTCGGTTATATTAATTCGCAGCCAGCAGATCATTCAAAAACTTTCTGAAAGGCTCAGCAAATTCTTTACGCTTCAACGCAAATTCGACGGTTGTTTTGAGATAATCAAGTTTGTCTCCGATGTCGTGGCGTTTTCCTTCAATTCTGTGAGCGAATATGTTTTCCCGCTTCAGAAGTAAAAGCATGGAATCAGTCAATTGAATCTCATTGTTTTTGCCCTTAGGAGTTTGCTCAATGGTTTTGAAAATTTCCGGTGTAAGAATATAACGCCCGGCAATAGCAAGATTGGATGGCGCCAGATCAATTGCAGGTTTTTCTACCAATGTCGACAGCTCCATAATTGTGTCGCTCAGCGTTGTTCCCCCTACGATACCATAACGATTTACCTTGTTTGCAGGCACTTCTTCCACCGCGATAACAGATCCGCCATATTGCTCATAGGTGTCCATCAGCTGCTGCGTAACGGGGATCACAGAATCCATAATCGTATCACCCAGTAACACGGCAAAAGGTTCATTGCCTACATGGTGACGTGCGTAGTAGATGGCATCTCCCAGCCCGTTTGCCTCTTTCTGGCGAACGAAATGCACATTGGCCATGTCCGCAAGCCTGCGCATTTCATTGAACCAAAGTAAATCTTCCTTCTCTTCCAGACGGCTCTCCAGCTCTACATTGCGGTCGAAGTGATCTTCAATTGCTCTTTTGCCTTTTCCGGAAATGATCAAAATGTCTTCAATCCCTGAATCAACTGCCTCCTGTACTACATATTGGATCGTTGGAATATCAATGATCGGGAGCATCTCCTTTGGCATCGATTTGGTTGCAGGTAAAAATCGGGTTCCAAGTCCTGCGGCTGGTATTACGGCTTTACGAATCATATTTTAGCTATTAGCTGTTAGCAGTTAGCGCGCGGTAAACCGCTTTTAACGCAAAGGCTTTCAGGTATAAAAATTTTTATTTTGATAAATCTCTAGTATGAACTTTCATTTCAGGAACTCACTCTCGCAACGGGCAGTTTTCGCTAACAGCTAACAGCTAACAGCTAACAGCTAACAGCTAACAGCTAACAGCTAACAGCTAACAGCTAACAGCTAACAGCCGAAAGCCGCTTATACTACAAACGGTCTGATTACCCTTGCGTTGTATTTTTTGAGCTGAACAAATAGCTGATTAAGCATGTCGTCGTTGTGATACATGCCAATGATTGTCCCGCCCGATCCGGCGAATTTTGCAGATGCACCACAGGCTCTTGCAGCGGCGATCAGTTGTTTATTTGATTCCGGCACATTGTAAATCTGGCAGCGTAAATCAAAATTTTCATTCATCAGCTGGTGCAGGTCATCTGCTCTGCCTTCAAGCAGTGCTTTTTGTCCCTCCTCCGCCTTTTGAGCAATGGCAGCCAATGTATCAATCACGTCTTTTTCTCCCCGGTCAAATCGGGCACGAACGTCGCTGTGCACTTTGCCGGATACTTTGCTCAGATTAGTATTATAGGCCACGTACAATTTTGGTAATAGTTCAGGATTGATCCTTTCATATTTACCGTGTCCCTTTTCGTGAATCATGTTTTTGTCGAAATCCATGTACACACAGCCTTCGTAACATTGAATCACGCGGTCCTGCAGACCAGCCGTAATGCCAAGTTCCTCAGTTTCGGTAAC
>DASYHR010000300.1:0-6538 GCA_035998385.1 Dyadobacter sp.
ATTTGTGAAATGCCGTTCTTTTGTGGACTATTTCGTTCAGAATCAAATCGGTCATGACAAAGGTTACTCAGTTTATCAGTGATGCAAAAGGTAAAACGCTCTTCTCTATTGAAATAATACCTCCTGTTAAGGGTCAGAATATCAATGAATTATTCGATTCTATTGCGCCTTTGATGGAATTCAAACCTCCTTTTGTCGACGTAACCTACCACAGGGAAGAACTGATAGACCGGGTTGGGCCCAACGGATTTATTGAAAGAATCCCTGTTCGGAAAAGGCCCGGCACTGTGGGTATCTGCGCAAGACTGATGGAGCGTTTTCATGTCGATGCCGTACCGCATGTGATCTGCGGAGGCTTCACAAAAGAAGAAACTGAAGATGTTTTGTTCGATCTTCATTACCTCGGTATCGACAATGTGCTGGTTCTACGCGGAGATCCCGAAAAGTCTGTAGGTATTTTTCAGGCGAAAAACGGAGGACATACCTATGCTTCCGAGCTGGTGACCCAGGTCGCGGATATGAACAAAGGGATTTTGCTCAATGCCGAAACAGAAACTACACCTACCGATTTCTGTATTGGTGTCGCCGGCTATCCTGAAAAACATATCGACGCAATAAGCCTCGACATTGATTTCGAATACCTGCGTAAAAAAGTGGCATCAGGCGCTGATTATATCGTGACGCAGATGTTCTTTGACAACCAGAAGTTCTTTCGGTTTGTGGACCGATGTAGGGAAGAGGGTATTACCGTTCCGATTATACCTGGGCTAAAGCCGCTGGCTACCAAAAAACAACTGACAATTTTAGCCGATATTTTTCATCTTGAATTCCCGGAAGATTTAGTAAAAGCCGCCAATGCTGCGTCTGACAAGGATGTTCGTCAGGTTGGCATTGAGTGGGGTGTACAGCAATGTAAGGAACTATTGGCCTATGGCGTACCTGTGTTACACTTTTATACCATGGGTAAGTCGGATAACGTTGCTCAGATCGCAAGACAGGTATTCTGACCTTATTCCACTACTACAGCGGTTCCGTTTGAGCTTACCATTAACATGGATCCGTTGTTTCCTATTGTTTCGAAGTCAAGGTCAACGCCAATGACAGCATTCGCGCCGAGACGTTGCGCCTGATCCATCATTTCGCGAAGTGCTATACTTTTGGCTTCCCTGAGCCCTTGCTCATAGGAGCCTGAGCGCCCTCCGACAATATCAGTAATTTTGGCAAGTACGTCTTTCATCACGTTGGCTCCTATAATGGCTTCACCATTGACGAGCCCAATGTACTTCACGATTTTCTTTCCTTCAATGTTAGGTGTTGTAGTAACGAGCATATAAGGGAGTGAATAGTTTGGTTAAGTTCCTGTTTTTTGATGATGCAAGTTAGAATATTTTATAAATCCCATAAAATATTTCGTGGTCAATGGTATCTGAGTTCGATCATTGGTTTCAAAACCTTATGAGTGACTGATCGAAAACCAGCCTTTAAGATACGGGAAAGTGAACTGATTAATGATATTGATTAGATTTGCATCATGACCAGCGAATAATCAGGCTGGCGCTTAAAGCTCATTACCAGTAGCTATTCAAATTACAGTTTCTAATAAACAAAAGGATTTTCATGAGTAACTCCGTAGATATTATCAACGAAACGATACGTAATCGTCGCAGTATTTTTCCCCCAAGCTACATTCAGAAAGAGATTTCGAAAGAAATTATTGATAACATTCTGGAAAATGCCAATTACGCGCCGACTCATAAATTGACAGAACCCTGGCGTTTTATCGTTTTCAAAGGTGAGGCAAAGCAAAAACTGGCAGAATTTTTCATGGAGAGGTATAAGTCAGTAACGCCGGCTGAGTCATTTTCTCAGGCACGTTATGAAGCTGCCGGAGACAAGGTGATCAAATCCGACTGTGTGATTGCAATCAACATGGAGGTGCATGCTGATAAAATACCGGAGTGGGAGGAAACAGCAGCTGTAGCCTGTGCCGTTCAGAATATGTGGCTGACAGCTACGGCTTATGGCATCGGTTCATATTGGAGCAGTCCGGCTATTCTTGATCTGTTAGGAAAATTTCTGGAGTTGCCTGATAATCAAAAATGCCTAGGATTATTCTTTATGGGATACCATGAGGCGCCTGCAGTACCGGCACGTCGTACTCCTATTGAAGGAAAAGTGACCTGGGCATAAAATGAAAAACAGGAAAATGACGCTTCAGGCTGAGGGGATATCCAAAAGCTATCATGCAGTACAAGTCTTGTCTGATATATCGATCGACCTGCCTGCAGGAGAATGGCTGGGTATTTTGGGCGAAAGCGGATCAGGCAAAAGTACTTTGCTGAAAATACTTGGGCGTTTCAAAGATGCCGATACAGGTACCGTTAGTTTCAAGGGAAGTGAATTACCACCCGTGAGTGGTGAGCTGATGCCCGGCCATGATGCGATCAAACTGATTCATCAGGAGTTTGAGCTGTTTCCAAATCAGACTGTAGAGGAGAACATCGCTTACTCACTACGTTTTTATGATCTTGAATACAAGGCAGAACGTGTAGAAGAATTGCTGGAAGTTACATCACTTGGCTCTGTGCGAAATCAAAAAGCGAAATTGCTTTCAGGCGGCGAAAAGCAAAGGACGGCTATTGCGAAATCACTTGCGGAACAGCCTGATGTGTTGCTGTTGGATGAGCCTTTTGCCCACCTCGACAACCATAACCGTCGCGTATTGGCAGATGCTATTGAGGGCTTACGCAAGCAACAAAAAATGAGCTGTGTGTTCGTAACGCATGAATCGGCGGATGCTTTGGCGTGGTCGGATAGGATAGCAGTACTCAGGGATGGTAAAATTATCCAGACAGGAACTCCTCAGGAAGTATACAACAAGCCTGTGAATAGCTACGTAGCTGAACTCACGGGTGATATCAATTGGCTTAATGATCTGCAATCTGATAAAAAAACGTTTATCAGGCCGGAGAAGATCAAGCGGACAAAACATCCGGAAAAAAGTAAGTGGACGGGTAAGGTGGACGCGATTCGTTTTCATGGAAACCACTGGGAGGTTCGGTGTACGAACAAACTCGGTGATCTGGCATTTTACCGAAACAAAAAGGACTTGGAAGTAGGTGATGAGGTGTATCTGACGTACTCTTCACGTGATGTGATGGTTGCCGGAGAGTAACATCAAAGGTTGAACCAGAACGAAATTTTAATTGCGAACGGCGTTACGTTTGGGTTCTTAAGGTACGTGAGCCGGTGGACAAAATCAATCCGGCCCGCCTTCAGAATATTATCAATCCCATAACCAAGTTCAATATATGGTGTATTTGTCAATCTGTTGAAGGTCGGGATGACGTGGCCTTCATTGTCTGCAGCGGGCGTAAGCTGCAGATTGGATTCGCTCACACTTCCGTAAAACAGCTTCCCGGTGGCCAGCATCCTCCATTTAAGTTTTTTGATTGCCGGAAGCCGGTTGAAAAGTAGTCCTTCAAAACTATGTTCCATGCGTAGCACTATGTACTTATCGCTGATAAATTCAAAGTATTTCATCATGTTGAAGGCATTGTCAACATAAAAAAGTGACTCGTTGCCCAGAGGCGTATACAAAAGGGGGTATGGGAGGGTAGAAGGAATATAACCCAAAGTAAGGTTGTAATGCGTTCTGCCCATAATGCCTGCTCTGAAACTGTGCTTTACATTGAAAGAAAGTTTTTGGTAGCTGAAATCGCCTCCCAGAAAATTCTTCATTCCAACGGAATATCTGAATGTAAATGCCGGTGAATTTCCATTACCCATGCTGATACGCTCGTTGTCATTTTGCAGGAATGTTTCCTTTCTTGCTAATCTGGTTTCGAAGTTTAGTTCAGTTGTCTCGAACGAGCTTCGTAGCGGGGAATCTGCTCCTTCCACCGGATTTGTTTTGTAGGCAAATGGAAAGAGTGGCCGGAAATTTCTGTGTTTCAGCTGTACACTTCCGGTTAGTCCCTTTACGATTTCACGCTTGAAATACGCAGAAATATCTTCCTGCCAATAAGCTCTCCGGAACGCGCCGAATCTGGAAAATGCTCCGAACAGGGTATTTGGTCCGATGGTTTCCGCTGAAACACCCAACCTTTCCAAGTCTTTGGAATAGGAAATTCCTGTCATCGTCCAAGGTTTTCGAGAGATGATTCGGTCCATGCCAGCCCCGTACTTGAACGCATGGTCACGGGTTCCGTACGCACCATATCCATTGAAAATCCATTTGCGGCTGAACCCGGGATCCGTTCTGAATCCCAACCGGAACCGATGTCCTTCAACCGCATTATTGGCATACAAAAACAGATAGGGGCCAAGGTCAATATTCCATTTATCCAGCTTTTTATATCCATTTACAAAAATGTTAAGGATTTCGGTATAGGTTTTCACCACTGGCAGTGACTTCAGGGAATCTACAAGCTGGAAACTGAGGATTTCGGCAGGCGTAAGAGACTCTGGACGGCTGTTTTTCCAAAAAGCAGAATCATGTTTCATGTAATCCTCGCGTAACTCTATTCCCGTATCATAAAACTTGCTGCTGAGCGGAAGGCCGAGTTTATAATTCGAGTTTGAAGAGTAAAACTTGAGAAGCATGCCGGCCGTATTTTTCGTAGGCTCGTCAACATCAATCAGTACACGTGTTTTCTGCGGGACCCAGCGTTGGGCGGAATCGGCCAATTCGTATGATTGCTGGATTTTGATTTTTTCGATGAAATTGAGATTGGCCTGCTTTCCAACATTCGCGTCGATTTGCGTGATGGCAAAAGTTTGTCCATCCACCCAAAATGAACCTGTGAAGGCAAGATCCTGAGGGCGTCGTGGTTCAAATTCAATGTGGTAGTCCTGGGTTGATCCGTTGGTAATACTGTCTGCCAGATAGTATTCATAACTGATTTTCCAGCTGTCGGAAACCGGCGAGGCGAAATCCTTCTCCAGGATATTAAGCCAGTTGTTATAAAAATTGTATTGTTGAAATGAAGAGCCTGTTAGTTGAGATACCAGACTTCCGTCAGTAAGCCCTACGCCTGAGACCTTAGTTTTAAGAATCACTTCTTTTTTTCTTCGTGGATCATTCCGGAAATATACATTGGATACCGACTCTGAAATAAATAATGGAATGATGGTTTCACCATTGTCGCCTTTGATCTCGTCGTACTGATCGACAATATGGGCCATTTTGTTGATGGCTTTCCGTTTACGCAACTTTTCAGAGAGATTGTCCATATCAATCTGAATTTTATTGTAGCTCTGGTATTGATAAGCGCTTACGCTTTCCGGGTTGTTCTGTTTTTTTGCAGCCACAATTTTTCGCATCACTGCATATGCCGGATTTTCTCCCGCAAAGATCTTCACTTCTTTGAGCTGCTGAGCTCCCGGACTGAGTTGTATGTCTAAATTCTGTTCTGCGACACCCGGCTTGATTGCCTTACTTCTGGTTTCGTAACCTACATAGGTAACCAGTATGGAATCGGCAGGGGGAGAGTAGGTGAGCTGGTAAAAACCGTCGAAATTAGTAGTAGTGCCTGATAGTGAAGCTTTGATGGCAATGTTGGCAAAAGGAATTGGATCGCCGGAAGAAGCATCTGTCACTCTTCCCTTTATGGTAAAGTTATCTTGCGCGTAAATACTTGTAAAACTTCCTGTTATCAATAAAATCAGGAAAAGTATAGCTTTATTCATTTAAGGGACGAAGTGTGGATGTCTACCATCAAGTTACATAATTTTTAAAGGTTTACCTTTTAAAGATTTCATTATTTGAGGTCACGTCCGTATTGGGTCTGAGAATGTGCACATCCAGAACTGCCTTTGGACGAGCGAGGTATTCACGGATCAGCGTACGAAGTGAATAGCCATCGGGTACGTCCTGAGCAGCAAATGATATGGCACTAATTCCCTCATGTCGGGCGATGTAAAGTGCCCTGGCATTGTGGAAGTTTTGAGAAATAACCGTAAAGTTGTCCTGATTGAAAACCTGTTTACATCTGACCACGGAATCGAAAGTGCGGAAGCCGGCGTAATCAAGGGTCATTACATTTTCGGGTACACCCAGGTTGAGTAAAGCCTTTTTCATATCCAGCGGTTCATTGTAATAGCGTGAATCGTTGTTACCACTGAGGATGATATACTTGATTTTACCTTCCTTAAACAGCCGGGCGGTAGCCTCCATTCTGTACTTAAAGAACAGGTTTTCGGTACCTTTTTCCGTTTTTTTACTGGTACCCAATACCAAAGCAACATCGTTGCTGGGCAGGTTGTTGATCGAGAAAAAGTTGTAAGGACGCGTGTAATAAACCACCCAGAAATTACAGAGCAGGATGAAAATCAAGCTGACAAATGCTAAAAGTACGATAGCCTTGATCAAATTTTTCACGTCTGAAACTGAGGATAGTATTAAAACCTAACAATCCTTCGCCGCTTACTGGTTCGTTTTTCATTTATCTTCCTTGTACCAGTACGCGGGAAAAGGAGCTTTTTGTTGCCAATAAACGATAATATATCCTTGGCAACAAAAAGCATCTGGTTTTTT
>DASYHR010000315.1:0-2952 GCA_035998385.1 Dyadobacter sp.
TATTGTTCAGGACACTTATTTCACCAAACAGATTTTTTGCCTCCTGAAAGAGAGCCAGTGACCTTATGAAGTATTTTTCGGCCTGTCCATGCTGATTTAATCTGACATGCATATAGGCTCTGCTTTCCAGCACCGAAGCCATATTACTTCTTAAACGAAGGCGCTCGAAAATGTCGTATGATTGCTGGTAATGGGCGGTTGCAAGTTCAATTTTGTCACGCTCGCGCCACATATTCCCCATGCTTTCCAGGCATAACGCACGGGAGCTATCATCTTTCATATCTACAAATGTCTTTAGAGCCCGCTCGTAATTAACCTGAGCAGAATCCCACTGGCGGTACTCCGAGAAGCTCTCAGCCACGAATCGCCTGGCGTGTGCATTGTAAATAGGAAGGTTGACTTTTTTTGTCAATAAAATGGTTTCATTGGAAAGTTCGCGGAGCATATCATGGCTACCGTCCATGAGATAGAAAGTGCTCAGCAAATTGTAGGCAAGCACTTTCCCCTTATCCCACTGGTGCTTCTGAGACAGTTTCAGAACGACTTTCGCATTTGCCATCGCTTTTTCAGCGTCAACATAAAGCTGAGATTTGGCCAATGCAAGGTAACCGTGAATGTCCGTGGTGTCTTTTGCGAAATCAGGTTGATGATTTCCATGGAAAGCATTAGACTCCACAAGCGAAACCGTTTCATGTCTGATTGGGGAGCATTTGACTGCGGCAAGAAGTAAGGCGATAACAAAGAGAAATCCTAGCCTGAGTAAAGTAATCATATCGTAGTATACCTGGTCGGATCGCATTATGCAGGCCGTCAAAAAAGCTATCAGGGTATAACGTTGAGTTGAAAGCTCAAAGATATAGATCAAATGTGAAAGTGTAAAATAAATCCGTATCTCATATAGAATTAATAGAATTTTATATGGTCATTTGCTTACAAAGGAACTCCCTCTGATGGTGAATCGGTATGGCAGGTCTTTGCCAGTGCTAATTCCTATTCTTGCGGAGCTGGTGATTTCAAATCCTGTAGATAGACGATCATAAATCCCCAGGGTACCTTCAGTGAATTTTTGGTGGTTAAACTTCTGCAGTTCAATTCCCATTGCTGTAACCAGCCGTCCCGGCCCTCTGCAGAGATCCCGGTCTGAAATTATCTTGGTTGATGCGGATTTTCTGGAATCAGCGCGCCTTTGCCTCATGAGATCGAGCCCGTCAATTGGCTCCAGGGCCCTGATTAACACCGCCTCGCCAATATCCTTTCGGTTACTCACGACATTGATACATTGATACATGCCATATATCGTGTAGATATAGATAGTGCCGGCATCCGCATACATCGGCTCAGTTCTGGCAGTTCGCCTGTTGAACGCATGGCAGGCCGGATCGTCAGCGAGGTAAGCTTCCGTTTCAACAATCATCCCGCTGGTGATTCCCGCGGGATGATCATGAAGTAATATACAGCCAAGTAACTCCCTCGACAGTGTAACGGTATCAAATGATTCGTAGAAAGGCTGTGAGAGCCGTTGAAGCTGCATGCGGTATCAGATGATATTCATCGTTTGTTCTTTAATCTTTTCAAGCTCATCTTTCATCCTTACAACCAAATGCTGGATGGTGGCGTCATTCGCTTTAGATCCGATCGTGTTGATCTCACGTCCCAGTTCCTGGGCGATGAAATTTAGCTTTTTACCATTACTCTCACTTGATTCGAGCGTTTCACGGAAGTAGTTGAGGTGATTGGCTAGACGAATTTTTTCTTCTGATATATCAAATTTCTCGATGTAATAAATCAATTCCTGCTCAAAACGATTCGGATCAAAGTTGTCGTCAGACAGCAAGTCGCGAACCTGTTTTTCAAGCCGTTCCCGTACAGCCGGTATACGAAGTTTATCTTGCTCAGTTACGCTTTCAAGGAGTTCTTCAATGGTGGTTATGTAGTCATTGAATTTGTTAGCCGTCATTGTGCCTTCCTGCTCACGGAAAACGTTACATTTCCGGATTGCCTCCAATACAGCGGCTTTAATCTGTGCCCAGTCGTTCTCCTTACTGGTTTCATTTACTGATTCAGTATTGTATGCGTTCGGCATTTGAAGGGCCACACGGTACAATTCAGTTTGATCAGGCTCAAAACCAACTGCGCTCGCTGTCTCAAACAAATCGTGGTAGTAGGCGGTAACCAGCGCACGGTTAACTGTGGTGGATACTACTGCTTTTCCTACAGGTTGAATTGTTAGTGTAAATTCAACCTTTCCTCTTTCCAGTGATTGTGTCAGCAAATTCCTGATTTCTATTTCACGTTCGGAATACTGTCTTGGAATCCTGCAGTAGATATCAAGAAATTTTGAGTTCAGGGTCTTGATCTCAACAGTTACATTGATTGATTCCGATTCGATGTTGGAGACACCGTAACCCGTCATAGATTTTAGCATGTAGCAAGTATAGTTTTAATGATTAGAATCAATCGTTTTTGTTTTGATTGTTGAAGCGTTGTTTGCCGCCTGATTTAGCCGGATGCTGACTTTCAGATTGCTGTGGCTTTGATACCAGGGCATTTTGGTCAATTTCACTACTATTCGTTCTGTATCTGGCAACATCAATTGCCAGATAAATTGCCTGTAACAACGAGCCTTCGGAAGCCTTACTTTTTCCAGCGATATTATAGGCAGTGCCGTGATCCGGCGAGGTGCGCACAACAGGCAGTCCAGCCGTAAAATTCACGCCCTCATTAAATGCCAGTGTTTTGAACGGAATAAGTCCCTGATCGTGGTACATAGCCAAAACCGCATCATATTTTGTATAAGTACCGGCAGCAAAAAATCCGTCAGCAGGAAAAGGACCTATTACCAGGTTCCCCTTATCCTTGAATTCAGCAATTACAGGTTGAATGATATCAATTTCTTCAGATCCCAACAATCCGTTTTCTCCGGCATGGGGATTGAGACCTAATACCGCAAGG
>DASYHR010000370.1:0-13986 GCA_035998385.1 Dyadobacter sp.
CTGTAGGTGGTGACTATAGCTGGACTCCAACCGGAACGCCCGATGTGAAATCGGATAGCTACCAGAAAGACTACATCAAAGATTTCTTCCGTACTGGTGTTACTGCTACCAACGCTGTTTCTATTCGTGGCGGTAACAATAAGACAACGGCTTATTTCTCTTACGCTAATATTTCAGCGAAGGGTGTGATGCCAACGAATGCCTATCACAAAAACAACTTTGCTTTTAACCAAAGCACCAAGTTGCTTCAGGATAAGCTGACGGTTAGCTCCAGCGTAATTCTATCTGTAGAAAACTCTAAAAACAGACCCGGAGCTGGTTATTACAACAACCCGTTAACAGGTCTATATCTGTTTGCGCGTGACAGAGACTTCAATAACTACAAAGAAAATTACGCTACTTTCAACAGTGACCGTAATATGGATGTAATGAACTGGTACTCGCCGGAAGAAAAGCAGAACAATCCATATTGGGAACTCAATAAAAATTCAAAACAATTTACTTCGAAGAGGCTTATTGCCAACATGAAGCTGTCTTACGACATTGTAGAAAACCTGAAATTTGAGGTGAGGGGTAACATTGACTACAATAACGTTACAAGAGATAATCGTTACGCAGCAGGCGGTAACTCTGTAAGTGTGAGTCCGACGGGAAAATGGGATTACACAAGATATAACGACCAATCTATTTACACAGATGGAATTTTAACTTACAATAAAACATTTGATTTATTCAGCGTAAGTGCGTTGGCTGGTGTGAGTTATCAAAAGAACAGATACTTTGACGGTATCACTGTAAATAACGGAACCAATGATTTGAAGTATCCAAATGTTTACACGTTTGCGAATATCCCCTCCAATGTATTGTTTAATGGTCTTCCTGAATTTAGCAATATCGTGAAGCAAGGTGCATTTGCCAACGTGTCTTTTGGATTCAAAGAGTTTTTGTTCCTTGATGTTGCAGCGCGTAACGACTGGGCTTCAACACTGGCACTCACTGGGAACCAATCATATCTGTACCCTTCTATCGGAGGATCTGCAGTTTTGAGTCAAATGTTTTCTTTGCCTGAAGCGATATCACTTTTGAAAGTGAGAGCATCATGGACACAAACGGCGAACGAGGTGCCTTTCAACAGAGTACGACCACAAAACACGATTGTTTTGGGAGGTACACGTCCACCGACACAAAGACCATTTGAACTGAAACCAGAGAAAATCGTATCGAATGAGTACGGTCTTGAATCTAAATTCTTTAAGGGACGCGTAGGACTTGACTTTACGATTTACAATGGGATCAGCACCAACCAGTTCCTTGAACTGAATGCACCTTCTGGTTCAGGTTATACCAAATACTATGTAAACGCCGGAAGAATTGAAAACAGCGGATTTGAGCTTACTTTCAATGCAGAGCCGATTCGTACGGATCATTTTGGTTGGAACACGTCGGTTAACGCTTCGCAGAATAAAAATAAAATCGTAGAGCTGCTTGCTTCTAATCCTGATTTTCAGGTAGGTAGCGACAACGAGGGATTTGCATCAATTATCAAAGCGGGAGGTTCGTTTAATGATGTATACATTTATAAATTTGCGAGAAACAGCGCAGGACAGATCATCCTGGATGGTAACGGTGTTCCTACCAAAGCGGCTCTGCAGGAAAAGGTGGGTAACGTTAATCCGAAACTTCTCCTTGGATGGAATAACAACTTCAACTACCGCAACTTCTTCGGAAGTGTTTTGGTCAATGCGAAGTTTGGTGGCGTTGCGTTCTCCAAAACTGAAGCCTTTCTTGATTCTTACGGTGTGAGTGAAAGAACTGCTGAAGCGAGAGACGCAGGAAGCGTAGCCATAAATGCAGTTACGCCGGAAGGCAATGCTATCACTTCAATTTCTCCTTATACTTACTATTCTGCTATCGGAGATAGAAATAAGATTATGGAACCCTATTTGTTTTCGAGGACTAACGTAAGGTTGGGACAACTTGTTTTCGGTTATAACTTCAAAGGAAAAGGTGCCAACCCGGTATTTAAGGATGCGTCAATATCCTTCGTAGCAAGGAATTTATTCTTCTTCTACAAAGATGCTCCTTTCGACCCTGAGCAGGCTATGAGTACGAATAATGACCTTCAGTCTGCTGATATATTTGGTTTGCCAAGTACAAGGTCTTACGGGCTAAATCTGAAGTTTACATTCTAAAATATTAAAATCATCAAAATGAAACATATAATTATTGCATTCGTATCTCTGATTGCGCTGGCAAGCTGCACGGATAACTTCGTTGCGCTCAATGAGGATCCCAGCCAAATTTCCAGAGAGCTGCTTGCCCAGGATAATAACCTGGTAGGGGCTCCCTTTTCCCCAATGATCTTCAATTTGAACGGGCACCAGATTGAAGAGGATCTTTGTTCGGATAACTGGATGGGATTTATGGGTACACCTACTGATTATGTAGGAAACGTAAATAATACCACTTACTACATCCGTTGGAATACTTACTGGGACCGTCAATACAATGATGTGATGTCACCCTCGAAACAGGTGATCGCAGATGCGAAAGAGTATAATTTGCCTCTTTTTGCAACCTGGGCTAAGTTCATTCGCGTGGTTGGAATGTCCAAACTGACCGGTGTGCATGGGCCTATTATTTACTCTCAGTATGGTAATGGAGCCAACACAGTTACTTACGATAAAGAGTCGGATTTGTATTCACTTTTCTTCAAGCAACTGGACTCGATTCAAACGGATTTCAACGCAAACAAGACCTACGCCGGATTTAAAAAATTCGATCCTACAACCTACGGCGGAAGTATTCCTCAATGGCAAAAGGTGGTCAATTCGATGCGTTTGAGATTAGCTATGCGTATTTCTAAAATAGATCCTGCAACAGCAAAAACACAAGGAGAAAAAGCTTTGGCTGATCCTGCGGGTCTGATCACCACCAACGCAGACAATTTCACAAACTCATTGAACGGAAATAAAATGCCGGTTGCGCAGATTTCCTATGAGTGGGACGATACAAGAATGGGAGCGGTAATGGAGTCTTTTATGGTTGGTTTAAATGACGGCCGCATTTCTCAGTACTTTGCACCGGTGGCAGCTGCTAATGCAGCCTTGTATGCGGATCACCCAACGGTACCTTACAAAGGTATTCGTAACGGTGCCTTCATCAGAGCAAAAGCTGATCGCGTGCCATTTTCGAAAGTGAACGAGAGCTTCCAGACTGTACAGAGAAGACGTAATTTCACAGCTGCAGAGGTGGCATTTTTAAAAGCAGAGGCAGGACTGAGAGGATGGGCCGGAGCCGGAGACCCTAAAGCGAATTATGAGGAAGGTATCCGTTTGTCTTTTGCTGACTGGGGTGCAGGTGGTGTAGATGCGTACATTGCCAATTCTACCGCGAAGCCAATCAATTATGTTGATCCGATTGATACACGTAACAGCTTTGCTGCAACTTCAACTATCACTGTTGCATGGAATAATGCAGACTCAAACGAATTGAAGCTGGAAAAAATCATTACTCAGAAGTATTTGAACACATTTACAAATACGCAGGAAGCCTGGGTAGATTTCAGAAGAACAGGATATCCAAAAATCCCGCACGTGGCTAAAAATGACAGCAATGGTGATTGGGGAGTTATTCCTGCTACTGATTGGATTAAAAGGATGCCATTTGTCAATGCAGAAAGAACAGGCAACGCGGCTGGTGTTGCTGATGCCGTTACTAAAATGGGCACCGGAGCGAAAGATGATATCGCTACACGCCTTTGGTGGGATACGGGTAAAGCCAACTTCTAATACCGGAGTGAGGCAAATAAAAAGTCGGGAGGGCAACGTGCTCTCCCGACTTTTTTCTTTTCAGCATGAAAGCGTAATTGTAGGTTATAGAATTTCCAGCTTCACCCACACCATTCTATGGTCAGAACTGGATTCGCGTTTTTCAACCAGTTCCCACATTGGCTCACCCTTAGCAGGCCAGAACACGCCACTATTTTTGATCTTTAAGCCTTTTCTGGACGGAAGTACATAATCTGCACGCATACGCCAGAACGCGGTATGGCTTTTGGCAAATGCATTATCCGGACTGTGTTGTGCTCCCCCTTTACTTTCCGGCTGCGGAGCCCCAATCACCAGCGGATGTTCAATCAATGCGCGAATACCGCCATTAATCGCATTTCCTTCATCCGGCGAAGCATTTTGGTCGCCCATGATCACAAATGTGCTGCCGGTTTTCATTCCTCCCCGTGTTCCTTTGTCATCATAGACATAGGCGTTGGATCCTTCAGTGATATAATCTTTCCAGAAACGGATTTCGTCAAAATTTCTTTTTCCATTACGGTCTTCGGCCCCGTCGAAAGTAGGTGGAGTAGGGTGGCTCACCAAGGCATGGATAGTTTTTTTGTCTACCTGAATCGGGACGTCCCAGTGTGCTTTAGAAGAAAGCGGAAATTGCGCCCAGGCTTCCGGTGTATACCAATCGCTACCATCCGCCTTCATTGTTTTTTGATGATCCGGCATATCTTTCCATTTGAAATGCTGAAAAGTGCGGATGTTCTTTGTGTCGATTGGGTATTTAGAAAGTAAGACCATTCCATACTGACCAGGGTACATGCCGAATCCCCAGGCATCCGATCCAAACTGCTCTTTCTTGCCATTGTTGTCAAGATCAAAGGGCGAAGGCTGGCCGGTATTTACAGTTGAGTAATAGAAGTAGGGGTAATGGATGGCTTTGGAACCATTCTGATCTTTATTCAGATAATTTTTGATAAAAGCCTCTACTCCCTCTTCCGGATTTTGAACGTAGTCAAATTCATTGAGCAAAATCACGTCTGGCCTAACGGTTTGAATAATGGTCGCGATATTTTTAATCTGTGTATTTGTACCGGTACTGAGCTCCCGGATCAATATCTTTTCGGAGTTGCCTTTGGTTCCGCGGGGCACATAATTTTCAGCCTCCATACTCACATTATAAGTAGCGAAGGTGATTTCAGCTGGTTTGTCGGATGTTTGTGCCTGTAAAATTCCTGCTGACAGCATAGAGAAAAGCAGAAGTAATGATTTCATAAAAATTGAATTAATCTTGATTTTTAGCAATGCGAAGATAGCGAATGAAATGTAATCTGTGTATTAACGAAAAGAGCCGCCACGTATCTGTGACGGCTCCTGATTTTACCATGCAGGCAATACCTGTCAATGGAAGAAGTCTTTCATTTTATCGAAAAAACCTTTTTCATTTTTACCTGGCTTAGGTTGGAAATTTGGTGAATTTCTCAACGATTCCAGGGTTTCGCGTTCGTCAGATGACAATTGCTGAGGAGTCCATACATTGATGTGTACCAGCTGATCTCCCTTGCCGTAGCCATTCAGATCTTTAATTCCTTTTCCTTTCAGACGAAGAATTTTGCCACCCTGTGTCCCTGCCTCTACATTAATTCTAGCTTTTCCGTCAATTGTCGGGATTTCGGTAGAAGTTCCGAGTGTAGCATCGACAAAGCTAAGGTGCATATCGTAGATGATATTGTTACCATCACGTTTCAACTGCGCATTTTCTTCTTCCTCAATAACGATGAGAAGATCTCCTGCTACCCCACCACGCGAAGGAACATTTCCTTTGCCCGACATCGAAAGTTGCATACCTTCTGCTACACCGCCAGGGATGTTCAGGGTGATCAGGTCGTCCTGAAGCAAACGTCCTTCTCCGGCACAAGCGTCGCAACGTTCGCTGATGATTTTGCCATCGCCGTTACAAGTCGGACAAGTGCTGGTGGATACCATTTGTCCAAGCATGGTGCTTACCACTTTTCTTACCTGTCCGGTTCCGTTACATCCGTTACAGTTGGTAAGCGACGTGCCGTTTTTCGCGCCGTTTCCACCACAGGTGTTACAGCTCACATGCCGTTTTACTTTTATTTTTTTCTCAACTCCGTTCGCAACCTCCTCCAGATTGAGTTTAAGTTTAATACGAAGATCAGAGCCTTTGCGTACACGACGTCCACCGCCGCCTCCGCCACCACGACCGAATATGTCGCCGAATGGACTGCTGTCACCGAAAATATCGCCAAATTGAGAGAAGATATCATCCATAGAGAAGCCTCCACCCGGGTAGCCACCGCCACCGCCAGACGGTCCACCTACACCTGCATGACCAAACTGATCGTAGCGTGCACGCTTGTTCTCGTCACTCAGGATGCTGTAAGCCTCCGCAGCTTCTTTGAATTTATCTTCTGCCGAAGGATCGTCCGGATTTTTATCAGGGTGAAATTTAATCGCAAGCTTTCTGTAAGCTTTTTTGATTTCATCGGCTGAAGAGCCGCGCTCCACACCCAGTATTTCGTAATAATCTCTTTTCTTAGCCATTTTTTAATGTCGTATGTAATATGCAAATGTCCGTTCGGCTCACCGCCTGATTGTCAGGAATCAATGTCGGATGCGTTTGGTTATGCACACCACACATATCATAATATATTTTAAGCACCAACAACTACTTTCGCGTAGCGTAATACTTTGTCATTCAAATAATAACCTTTTTCAATTTCGTCAATCACCTTTCCTTTTTGCTCGTCAGTAGGAGCCGGGAACTGCGCGATCGACTCATGTATATCCGCATCGAAGGTTTCACCTTTGGCATTCATAGGCTTCAGACCCTTAGATTCCAATGATTTATATAACTTGTTATAAATCAAATCTACACCCTCTTTCAACGCGCCGGTATCTGTTGTAGTTTCAAATGATGCCATAGCACGTTCGAAATCATCCACTACAGGAAGGATCAATTTTACAACATCGGATCCTGCAGTTGAAATAAGCTCCAGTTTTTCCTTTGATGTACGTCTGCGGAAGTTTTCGAAATCGGCATATAGCCTCAGGTATTTGTCTTTTAACTCTGCAACTTCCTGTTTCGCAGCTTCCAAAGGATCTGTTTCGTGCACAGCCTGTGCTTCTTCGCTGATCTCCTGACCCGCATTGTCCATAGGTACTGCATTAGCAGACTCCTCACTTTTGAAGTTTTCCGTATCCGGAACTGAATTCTCCTCGTTCATTTCTTTATTTAAGTCTTGATCTATGTTATACTCGGTATTTTTAGACATATCACGTGGGTACTTTTATGGCTTTTGTATTGGTTTAACACCACAAAATTACTTTGCCAAAACGAAAATACTGACAAGATGACATTTTTATTACGTATTCGTAACTTTGCGTCATGACGACGACCGACCTCATACGGCAGAACAGAAGCCAATTCATCAAATCCATTGCCAAAGAAAATGGTTTTGATTTTTGTGGTATTTCGAAAGTCGGATTCCTTGAAGAGGAAGCTCCGAGGCTGGAGAGCTGGCTGAACAAAAACCACAACGGAGCCATGGCATACATGGCCAATCATTTTGATAAAAGACTTGATCCGGGGAAACTGGTAGACGGTGCAAAAAGCGTGATTTCTGTATTGCTTAACTATTATCCTGAGCAAAAATTGCCGGAAGGGGAGGACGATCTTAAAATCTCCAAGTATGCCTATGGAAAGGATTATCATTTTGTACTCAAAGAAAAATTGGGCAACATGCTTGTTGCAATGAGGGAGCATATTGGTGAGGTAGATGCACGGATTTTTGTTGATTCAGCACCAGTGATGGATAAGGCCTGGGCGGCAAAAAGTGGTTTGGGATGGGTAGGGAAGCATTCCAATCTGCTCAACAGAAACATGGGGAGTTTCTTCTTTATAGGTGAGATTATCTGTGACGTGGATTTGGAAGCCGATGGGGCAGTGGGGGATTACTGCGGAACTTGTACCAGATGTGTGGATGCCTGCCCAACTGACGCGATTACCGAGCCATACGTCGTGGATGGCAGTAAATGTATCAGTTATTATACGATTGAGCTCAAAGATGCGATACCGCAAGAGGCTCGCGGTAAGTTTGAAAACTGGATTTTTGGTTGTGATATCTGTCAGGATGTATGTCCGTGGAACCGCTTTTCCCGTCCGCATACCACTCCGGAATTCAATGCTTCGGCGGATCTGGCAGGGTTATCAGCCAATGATTGGACTGAAATTACGGAGGAAGTTTTTCGTGAGGTATTCCGAAAATCACCCTTAAAAAGAACCAAATACGAAGGGCTTGCGCGCAACATAGAATTCGTGAAGCAGTCGAAATAAAAACAGCGATATACTATCAAACCTCTTATATTTGGCATTGGTAGTACCTTTTGATGACTGAAAAAATACTCTATTTATGAGAAAGCAATCTGTCAATCTTTGGGCCGTGCTTGTGTGTGTGGTAATTTCACAAATTGTACCTGCATTATGGTATGGAGCGTTTTCTGAAACCTGGATGGCCCTGAACGGCTTCACGACGGAACAGGTTCAATCAGCGAATAGTCCTGCTCCTTATCTGGCCAGTATCGTAGCATCTTCTTTTTCGGCCTATACAATGGCCTGGATATTTACCAAAATCCCAGTTAAATCTCTAATCAGCGGCTTTCTGATAGGTTTGCTTTTTGGAGCAGTTTTCGTACTGAGTTCCATGGTTGTCAAAGACATGTTTTCACTCAGGCCACTTTTACTTTCATTGATCGACGGAGGCGTGCAAGTGCTCGTATATGCAATCACAGGGGCGATACTCGGTGTCTGGCGTAAGTATGTATTCTAGGCGTTTAGATCAATTTTAATTCCTGCGTATCATTGTAGTATATTTACCGGCTGTTTTAAATCGATGCGGAATGGTCAGATTCTAACGAGTACCAGGATGGCATCTGAATGAATACCTATCAGTTTGTAAATGAGATTATATTATTACGTTGTCGTATTTCTGATTGTTCTATCTGGTCGTAAGAGCATGGCTCAGGATTTGATTGTAACCAATGTCGGAGACTCGATTTCGTGTCGTATCAGGCAGGAAACATTTACTGAAGTCCATTTTTCTTACCTGCGATACAACCAGCAAATTTCCCGTAAAATGGGAAAGGATCGCATCAGTTCCATTGTTCGGGGCTTTTATGTAAGCAAAGATCCACGGAATCCTGCCAGAAATAGTGCGGCTGCATCTGTTCATACTACTCCAAAGGATATAACCGCTTCGAAGGCTGAAGACTTAATTTCAACAGAATCTTCAGAATGGATACGCTGGCAAACTGGTATTCATGTGGGGTACACACGCAGGCTGTTTCGGTCCAGGATAAGTGCTACAGACTATGAACGGCTTTATGACCAAAAACTTAAACCTGGTATTTCTGCTGGTGCCGATGCCTTTTACTTCCCCTGGAAAAGTGTAGGTTTTGGATTGCACTACGATCTTTACATCAACAGTGCTGAACGTGATGTCAGGACGCGCGATCAGATAAGTATCCAGTTTCTTGGATTAGGAATTGCCCATCGGAAAATTTTTGCCAATCAGACAACTTCGGTTCTCAGCTCGTTTTTGGTCGGTTACCAGCCTTACCGCAATAAAGCCCGTTACATGGGGCAGGACTATAAACTCCGCGGCAATACAATGGGCTGGGCCGTAAGCGTTGGGATAGACCAGCGTATTTCAAAGAACTTAGCGATAGGATTATCAGGCAACTGTATGCTGGGAAGTGTCTTCAAGTTTAACAAGACATATGAAGGAAGTACGGAGGTTGTTAATCTTTCTCATCATGAGCAGGAAGATCTGTCCCGCGCCTCTGTTACACTCTCCCTCAAATTCGTAAAGTAGCGTCATCTTCGCATGCTTCAGTTCGGAAATTCATTCCGCATCTACTGTATTGTAAAAATGCTTTTGGTATAAAGTAAGGGATAATTTGGATTTTTTAGTCTAGATTATACCATACGCAACAATCTCTGAATTAATTTGAAAACCGCTATGGTAGATTGAATACCTGTTGGTCTTCAAATTAGTACAAAGCCTATTTACCTTTTTTACCTACAAGAATGAGCACTAGATTTCAGGTCATTTCCAGGGCATTCGTCCTCATTGTCATTTGTTCAGCATTACTTTCTGTCAAAGCCTTTTGTCAGGCAAAAAAAACATCCAAATCAGGAAAGCCTCTGGTTGTATTTGTGACAGGTGATCATGAATATAGTGGTGAAGAAACACTGCCCATTATTGCTGCTGAGCTGGAGAAAAATTATGGAATGAGGACTATTGTTCTGAAAGCGTCTCCTGACCATAATTCAGAAAAAAATATTCCTGGACTGGAAGCACTTAAAGATGCGGATCTGGCAGTTTTTTATCTGAGATGGCGACAACTTCCAAAAGAACAACTGGCATTGATTGAAGAATATCTGAAAAAAGGAAAGCCGGTTATGGGCTTCAGAACTTCCACCCACGCATTCAATTTCCCAAAAGACCATGAAAGTGTTAAGTGGAATGCTTTCGGTGAGTTCGCATTGAATTCGCCTCCGGGCTGGGGTGGCAAAGCTGCCCATACGCATTATGGCCACAAGAGTACAACTGATGTAACCATCATTCCGGAGCAGGCAAAAAACCCGCTTCTCACAGGCGTTGCATCCTCATTCCACGTAAGTTCCTGGTTGTACCGCGTTTTACCTGATTATCCTGTAAAAGGTTCTACCTGGCTGTTAATGGGTAAATCTGTAAATCCTGATAAAGCTGCAATTGATAATCCGGTTGCCTGGACGGGCACCAACTCATTTGGAGGAAAAGTGTTTATGACCACACTCGGCCATCCTGAAGACTTCAGACAAGAGGGTTTTCAGCGTCTGGTAATCAACGCGATCCATTGGGGAGTAGGTAAAAAAATACCTGATCCATGGAAAGGGAAAATGGATATTCAGGTTCCTTACCGCGAGGCGAAGTAGCCTTAAAGATTTTATTACAGCGAGTATTTGATGCTAATTTATATTGAACCATGACTAAACCCGGAAAAAGTAAAATTACAGGATTGCTGCTTGCGATTGCTATTGGAATCGTGGCATTCAGCGCTTTCCAGTTCTATCAGTCGCAAACACTGCGGCTGCAAAAAGGATCCAGAATTGTTTTATTAGGAAATAACCTGGGTTCTAGAATGATGAATTACGGACATTTCGAGACTGAAATGCAACTGCGTTATCCGGACTATTCTCTGTTTATCAGAAATATGTCTGATGGTGGCGATACCCCTGGTTTTCGGCCCCATGCGAGCCGCGATTTGCCATGGGCATTTCCGGGAGCGGAAAAGTTCCAGACTGAGCTGGCAACGAATTCATCCAGTGAAGGACACTTCGATTCGCCGGATCAATGGCTGACCAGATTAAAGGCGGACGTGATCATTGCCTTTTTTGGGTATAATGAGTCGTTCAACGGAAAGGCAGGTCTGGCTAACTATAAAGCCGAATTGGACGCATTTGTAAAACATACTCTTGCTCAGAAATACAATGGAGCATCGGTTCCTCAATTGGCTTTGGTATCTCCGGTCGCTTTTGAAGATTTGTCTGGCAAATTCGATTTACCAAACGGGAAAAAGGAAAATGAGAACATTGCCATGTACGCGAAGGCAATGAAGGAGGTTGCTGACAATAATAAGGTTTTGTATGTTGATGCCTTCACACCGTCTCAGCAATGGTATGCGTCTACCGCCGAGGACCTCACTATCGATGGATCTCAGCTGAATGATGCAGGTTACAAGAGATTGTCTGTGCTTCTTTCTGATCAGATATTTGGAAAAGGAAAAGCAAAAACCGAAGCAAACCGCGCGTTGGTATCAGAGGCGGTAGTAGAAAAGAACTGGATGTGGCACAACGATATCAAGATTCCAAATGGTGTTCATGCCTATGGTCGTCGCTACAATCCTTTTGGTCCGGATAACTATCCTGCTGAAATTGAAAAGATCCGTCAGCTCACGGCTATCAGGGATACAGCGATATGGGTTGCTGCGTCAAAAGGGCAGAAATTTGACTTGAAAGTTGCTGATAAAAACACAGCCAAATTGCCTGAGGTAAAGACGAACTTCAATCCTGAAAAAAACGGAAGTCTGGAATATCTGTATGGAGAAAAGGCGCTGAAATCACTGAAGGTACCCGACGGATATAAGATTGAGTTGTTTGCTTCGGAAGAAGAATTTCCTGATCTGGCAAAACCAATGCAGATGTCATTCGACAACAAGGGGCGTTTGTGGATTGCTACGATGCCAAGTTATCCGCATTACAAGCCGGGAGATTCCAAGCCCAATGATAAAATTATAATTCTGGAAGACACAAATGGCGACGGTAAAGCTGATAAACAAACTGTTTTTGCTGACGGTCTGCATTTGCCTGTAGGATTTGAAATTGCTCCTGAGGGAGTATATGTTTCGCAGGGGACAAATTTTAAATTGTACATGGATACTGACGGAGATGGGAAAGCGGATAAAAGTGAAATTCTGTTAAGCGGATTTGATGACCACGATACCCATCACAATAGTCACGCGTTTACTGTGGATCCGTCAGGCGCTATTTACTCTGGTGAAGGCGTATTTCTTCATACCAATGTTGAAACATCTTATGGACCTGTGCGGGCAACCAATGGTGGCTTTTACCGTTATAGCCCGCAGTTGAAAAAACTGGAACGTACAGCGCAACTATCCATCCCGAATCCATGGGGTATCGCTTTTGATGACTGGGGACAGCCATTTTTTGCGGAAACATCAAGCCCGGATGTAAGATGGATGATGCCTGGAAGCGTTCTGCCAAGATATGGCGAAGCAACGCATAAATCGGTACAGCTGATCGAAGAAGCACACCGCGTACGTCCTACATCAGGGCTGGAGTTTGTCTCAAGCCGCCATTTTCCTGATGAATTGCAGGGAGATATGCTGATTAACAATACCATCGGCTTTTTGGGAACCAAAGAGCACACATTAAAAGACGAGGGAACCGGGTATGTGAGTAAACACAGAATGGATCTTGTGGTGAGTGAGGACAGGAATTTCCGTCCTGTGGATATGGAGTTTGCTCCGGATGGCTCGTTGTATGTGATTGACTGGCACAATATATTGATCGGACATATGCAGCACAACGCGCGTGATCCCTTGCGCGACCACTCCCACGGACGGGTTTATCGCATTACCTATCCGTCAAGGCCTTTGGTGAAACCTGCCAAAATTGACGGTGCTACGATCTCAGAACTGCTTGATAATCTGAAGCTACCTGAATACAGAACCCGTTACCGTACGCGTCGCGAATTACGTGGTCGCGATACGAAAGAGGTGTTGGCGGGCGTAACCAAATGGGTGGCTGGTTTGGATAAAAAGGAACCGCGTTATGAGCATCATGTGCTGGAGGGACTTTGGGTAACCTGGGGTATGAATAAGGTAGATCAGAAGTTGCTGAAACAAATGCTGACAGCCAAAGACTACCATGCGCGTGCGGCTGCTGTGAATGTGGTGAGATACACCGGACATCAGGTGGCAAATCAGGCGGAACTGCTCATGCAGGCCGCTCAGGACGAACATGGAAGGGTTAGGTTAGCGGCCATCGTGGCGGCATCGTGGTTACCGAAAGAGAGAGGATTGCCAATACTGGCAGAGGCAAAAAAGAAACCACTTGATGACTGGATGATTCACGCATATGAAGCGGCGGTTGCCCATATCAGCGGATTGCCTGTGAAGAAGGAAAAAGAGGTTGTAGCCAAAACAAATTTAAGAGGCAGAGATCTGGAAATGTTTAACATGGGCCGGCAGATATATGCAAAAGAAGGATATTGTTCAACTTGTCATCAGCCCGATGGAAAAGGACTCGCCTCATCAGGTTTTCCTCCATTAACACCTAATAAATGGGTTAATGGAAGTGACGAACGTTTGATCAAACTGGTTCTGAAAGGGCTATTGGGACCGATTGAAGTAGACGGCAAAAAATATCCTGGCCAGGTTCCTATGACACCATTCGGTGGATTATTAAACGATCAGGACGTGGCATCAGTGCTTACTTACGTCAGAAATTCATTCGGTAACCAGGGGAAACCCATTACCACAGCTCAGGTGAAAAAAGTAAGAGATGAGACTGCCGCCAAGCAGGATTTCTACTCTCCCGAACAATTGTTGAAGG
>DASYHR010000380.1:0-3905 GCA_035998385.1 Dyadobacter sp.
ATTTGCAAGGTGAGTAATGCCATCCTGGCAATTTCTTCCAAAACAATCGAATTGTACACGGCCTTAGCCGGATCTTTACCCCAGGTAAAAGGTCCATGGCAAGCCACAAGCACCATCTCCACTTCTTCAGGACTTAAATTATCTTTTTTGAAAAGATTTAATATCTGGTGTCCTGTTTCCAGTTCATAATCTCTTTCAATCATTTCATCAGACATAACTTCCGTAACCGGGATAGACTTTGTCAGGTGATCTGCATGCGTGGTTCCTAAATTGGGAATGGGTGACATGGCCTGTGCCCACGCTACTGCATAGGTGGAATGCGTATGACAAACCCCTCCTATCTCCGGAAAACTTTTATACAACAACGTATGCGTTTTTGTATCGGAAGATGGGCGCATGCTTCCTTCGACCAACCGATTCTCTAAATCTACCACAACGATATCTTCCGCTTTCAATCGATGATAAGGCACACCACTCGGTTTGATAGCCACAACACCATGCTGCCTGTCTATCCCACTTACGTTACCAAATGTGACGATTGCAAGTTGCTCTTTCGGTATCTCCATATTGGCCTCATAGACCATCTCCTTTAAATATCTGAATTGCGACATAAAAATGATTTTATCTGTGAGGAATTAAATTTTTCGTCCGTAGTAGCTTTCGCTCCAGCGTAGTTCATTTTTAAACTGCCGGAGTTTCGTATCCTGATCAATCACCACCAGTTCAATGTCAAACATTTCCGCAAACATTTCCATATGCTCTGCGTTGAGATTTTGGCTATACACCGTATGATGTGCGCCTCCGGCGTAAATCCATGCCGCACAGGCTGTACGCAGGTCCGGGGCAGGTTTCCATAGTACCCGGGCTACCGGCAGCTTCGGCAAGTTATGCTCCGCTTTTACTGCTTCAACTTCATTCACCAGCAACCTGAACCTGTTGCCCATATCTATGAGTGATACATTCATAGCAGGTCCTGCGCTGGAATTAAACACAAGCCTGACAGGATCCTCTTTACCTCCAATTCCTAGCGGATGTACTTCGCAGGTTGGCTTACTGGATGCGATTGTTGGACAAATTTCGAGCATATGTGATCCGAGGACCAGGTTATTGTCGGGATTGAAATGGTAAGTGTAATCCTCCATAAAAGAATTTCCGCCTTCCAGTCCTGCACCCATCACTTTCAGTGCCCTCACCATGGCTGAAGTTTTCCAGTCGCCCTCGCCTGCATACCCATACCCTGAGGCCATCAATCGTTGTGAGGCAATTCCTGGCAATTGTTTCATGCCGTGCAAGTCCTCGAATGTGTTGGTATATCCCTTGAAGTCTCCTGAAGACAGAAACTGTCTCATCCCCAGCTCAATCCTGGCGGCATCATATAAGGATGTACGTTGACTACCATTGTTTTGCAGGGCACCGGCTAATTGGTAGGTATCGCCATATTCTTGTACCAGTGTTTCAATCTCCTTATTTCCCACCTGATTAATCACCTCAACCAAATCACCAACGGCATATGTATTGACCGAAAAGCCGAAGGCCATTTCTGCGGCCACCTTATCGCCATCTGTCACTGCAACCTCACGCATATTGTCACCAAACCTGGCAAATTTGGCTCCATTGAGATCGTACTTAGCCACCGCTACTCTTGCCCACTGTCCCAGTTCTTCGGCGACACGGTTCTGTTTCCAATGCCCTACCACCACTTTTCTGTTCAATCTCATTCGTGTCATCATGAAACCGAATTCCCTGTCACCGTGAGCTGACTGATTCAGATTCATAAAGTCCATATCGATCTCATTCCAAGGAATGTCCTGATTGTACTGCGTATGCAAGTGAAGTAAAGGTTTCTGCAATGCATGCAAGCCGCGAATCCACATTTTAGCGGGAGAAAAAGTGTGCATCCATGCGACAATGCCCACACAGTTTTTCGTTGTATTCGCTTCCTGAATTACCTTGTATATCTCATCAGACGATTTCACAACCGGCTTGAATACAACCCGCACCGGAACATTTGAGGATTTATCAAAATATTGACTGATTTCTCTGGAATGTTCGTCCACCTGGCGAAGTGTGTCTTCACCATATAAATCCTGGCTACCGGTTACAAACCAGATTTCAAATTGTTTTAAATCGAGTATCATATATGCAAACTATTAACCTATTTGAACTGGGAATACGCTCTGTTTTAAAAATTCATTTTCGATAAAATCTCCTGCCTTCAGATACTTATCATACAATTTTTCATAAATATTGACGACATCGGGCCTTGGATGGTATACGGCATCAAACCCTGAACTCATGGCCTGTTGCGCCTCTGGCAACGACTGATAAATTCCGCTGGCTACCGACGCAAACATGGCAGCGCCGAGTGCACAGGCCTGTTCCGATACGGCCACTTTAATCGGCATATTAAGCACGTCAGCCAGCGTTTGCATTACAAATGGAGACTTCTTGGCCACACCTCCAATCGCAATGACCTCGTGAACAGGAACTCCTTCGTTTCTGAATCTCTCAACAATACTTTTTGAACCGAAAGCGGTGGCTTCTACCAATGCTTTAAAAATAGCCGGTCCGTTCGTAGCGAGATTCAGTCCGATCAAAGCTCCCTTTAAAGTATGGTTTGCATCCGGTGTGCGACGTCCATTCAGCCAATCCACCGCAAGTAAATCCTTTTCAGTAACGGGTAATAATCCAGCCTGCAGAGCCAGGTGAGGAATCAGCTTGTCAGATACTATTTTTGCTTGTTCTTCTCCCAAAAGTGCCCGAACAGGCTCTGTAACCAATCTGGCAAACCATGCATATACATCTCCAAAGGCCGATTGCCCCGCCTCCATCCCCAGCATGCCGGGAACGATGGAACCGTCAACCTGTCCGCAAATACCTTTAATCAGCAAATGTCCGACTTCTTCATTTGGTGCTACCAGCATGTCGCAGGTCGATGTGCCGATTACCTTACATAATGCATACGGCTCAGCGAGTGCTCCTACAGCACCCATGTGTGCATCAAATGCTCCTACACCAATTACAACGTCTGCAGGCAACCCAAGGCGATCCGCCCACTTGGGAGCAATTGTACCGACAGCCTGGTCAGACGTGTAGGTATATTGAAACAATCTGTCTCTCAAACCAATTAGCAACGGATCCAGCTCTTCAAAAAATGCATCAGAAGGTAGCCCGTCAAAATCCTGGTGCCACAGTGCCTTATGCCCGGCGGCACAACGGGAACGTTTCAGCAGCAATGGATCTGTATTGCCTGCAAGTTCCCCTGAAATCCAGTCACAATGTTCGACCCAGGAGTAAGCATTCTCTCTGACCATATGGTCTATACGCAACGTACGTAGTATCTTTGCCCAAAACCATTCCGAAGAATATACTCCTCCAACAAATCGGGTATAGTCAGTAGGCCAGCGCCGGGCAAGTGTGTTAATCTCCTCTGCTTCGGCGTTGGCGGTATGGTCTTTCCAAAGTATAAACATGCCATTTGGATTTGTTTCAAAATTTGGCAATAGCGCTAAAGGAGTTCCCGCCCTGTTTACAGCGACAGGTGTAGATCCGGTCGTGTCAATAGCAATGCCTTTTACCTGCCTGCGTACCTCATCACAAACCTGAGATAGCGCCGCCTTCACAGAAGCTTCCATACTCTCGAGATAGTCCAGCGGATGTTGCCTGAATTGAGACTGCGCTGCATTACAGTACAATCCTGCTTTCCAACGCGGATATTCAGCGACCGCAGTGCCTGCTGTCTCTCCCGTACCCGCGTGAACCACCAGGGCACGCACGGAGTCTGTACCAAAATCAATACCTATAACATATTTATCCTCCATGATCAAAAATCTGATAAGGGTGTATTAAATCTTATTTTTTAACTAATCAGCGGACAAATATAAACATATCTATACATAGTGTAC
>DASYHR010000390.1:0-3742 GCA_035998385.1 Dyadobacter sp.
CTGTAGGTGGTCCACTTTCCTCCAAGCAGGCTTACAAGACCCGACACTGTATCTATCTCTACCTCATGATCCCGCAAAAGACTTTTGGTTGATTTACTGGTTTCAGCAGACAGCAGAGGACGAAGTCCTCCAAAGCCGGCAGTCAGCTGGGAGATGTCAATTTTATTTTCGAGATAAGGATTGAGCGTATCAGCCAGATATTGTTTTTCTACTACATTCAAAACCGGCTCCTGATCCAGACTGTCACATTCGGTATCTGTAGTCCCCAGTATCATGGCTCCTTCAAATGGAATAGCAAACACGACCCTTCCATCAGACGTTTTGGGAATGAGCATTGCGAAATCACTGTTCAGCGTATTGTAGGGCAAAACAGCGTGAACGCCTTTACTTGGACGCAATCGCTCGGGTAGAGCAGGATTTCCCATCAGCCGTATGTGATCTGAAAACGGACCCGTGCAATTCAGTACTAATTTTGTCCGGATAGACAATGATTTCCCCGAACGTCTGTCGAGCACCTGCACAGCTTTTAACTTGCCTTGCTCCGATTTATCAAATCCTTTTACTTCAATATAGTTTGCCACCACTGCCCCGGCTTCAGCAGCCGACTGCGCCAATGCAAGGCAATAACGCGCGTCATCCAACTGACCGTCATAATACAATACCGCACTGTGGATGTTATTCCGGTTGAGTGTGGGGACGTCTTTCAGCAATTCTGATTTTTTTAGCCACCTGCTTTTTGGCAAGGTATCGTCAGACGCAAAGCTGTCATACATTTTAAGACCGATTGTAAAATACAGCCCTTCAATCCATGAGTTTACAGGTGTAACTAATGCCAGAGGACGTGCCAGGTGTGGTGCATTACTCAGTACAAGATGCCGCTCTTCGAGGCCATGACGTACTTGTTTCAGCTGTGCAAAATCTAACTTCTTGAATGCCTGCTCGAGGTAACGAACACCTCCATGGATCAATTTAGTTGATTTAGAGGACGTTTCTGAGGCAAAATCCTGCCTGTCGATGAGCGCAACTTTATACCCTCTTAATGCTGCATCCAGCGCACAACCTGCTCCGCTTGCTCCTGCTCCTACTATACAAATATCAAATTCGTCCGTTTCAAGGTTTATCAGGGATTGATTTCTATTCATACAATGGGACAATACTGATTACAGCAGACGGAATTATCGCTGATTACAAAAATACAAATAGATGTGGAACGCATGAGGTGTGGAAAAAAATTATTGGTATGCAATTTGTTACTTCTGTGTTATATATTGGTCTCACACTTGTTCAATGCTAAAATAACATTAGTTTTGACACACAAATTTTATCACTTTACTTACAAAAACTAAACAATTATTATGGGATTAATGTCATTTTTTAAGGGGGTTGGAGAGAAAATCTTCAAAAAAGAAGAAACTGTTGCTCCTACGCCGGAAGTTGAACCGCTTCGCGCCAGCGCTTTGCTTGCACACGTGAAAGCACTCGGTCTTCCGTACAATTCCCTGACAGTAAAAACTTCCGGTGATACCGTTACAATCGAAGGTGAAGTTGCAGAACAAGCCGACGCAGAAAAAATCGCACTTGCAGTAGGTAACGTTGAAGGTGTTGAAGTAGTAGATAATCGCCTGGCGGTTGCTACGCCAACAGTTGAAGCAACATACCATACAGTTGTAAAAGGCGATACTCTTTCGAAAATTGCACAGACAGTGTACGGAGATATGATGAAATACCCGGTTATTTTTGAAGCGAACAAACCAATGCTTACTCACCCTGATAAAATTTATCCCGGACAAGTATTACGTATTCCTTCTTTATAATCAGTTACCTGGCTACTCTACAGGTAGCTTAAACTTAAAGCCGAAGCTTCCTGAAAAGGCAGATTCGGTTTTTTTGTGCCAGTGAATTACAGAACTGTCTATAAACAAAACGGACAACTCTTTTGGAGCTGTCCGTCTCATACCGTTTGTGAGAAATTAAATTGTCTCCTTATTAATTGTTATCCTCTGCCGCAATTACGTTCAGAGAGATTTTGTGTTTCACTTCTTTGTGAAGATCGATCAGTGCTGAATAAGTACCGATAGATTTTACGTCATCAACAGTAATTTTCTTACGGTCGATATCAAAACCTTTCGATTTCAGAATATCTGCAACCTGTGTGTTAGTTACACGTCCGAAAATACGGCCGCTTTCTCCAACAACAGTGCGGATATCGATAGTCAGGTCACCGATAGCAGACGCAATATCCTCAGCATCTTTTTTCAGTTTCTCAGCTTTGTGAGACGCCTGACGTACGTTTTCGGCAACAATTTTGCGATTTGACGCATTTGCCAATAAAGCAAAGCCTTGTGGGATAAGGTAGTTACGACCGTATCCTGCTTTCACAGTTACGATATCGTTCTTATATCCTACTCCAGCTATATCTGTTATAAGTATGATTTCCATTGTTCGTAGCTCTTTCTAATTTATTTCAATTGATCAGCAACGAAAGGCAATAATGCCAAATGACGTGCTCTCTTAATTGCCTGTGATACTTTACGCTGGTATTTCAAGCTAGTACCTGTGAGGCGACGTGGCAAGATTTTTCCTTGCTCGTTTACAAGCTTCAACAAAAAGTCAGGATTCTTGTAATCGATATATTTGATACCTGCTTTTTTGAAACGGCAGTATTTTTTGCGGTTAATGTTTTTCTCAACCGGTTCGTTAACGAGTGACATAGCTTATGCGTTTTCGGTTTTTGATTCAGTTGATTCTTCTCTTTTTCTTCCAACAAGACCTTTACGTTTCTTCTCGTTGTAAGCAATTGAATGCTTATCAAGAGCGATGGTCATAAAACGCAAAACACGCTCGTCGCGACGGAATTCAGTTTCCAAAACATCTACTACATTGCCTTCGTTAGCAGTGTATTCGAAGATGTGGTAAAAACCAGAATTTTTCTTCTGGATAGGGTAAGCCAGCTTGCGCAATCCCCAATCCTCTTCATGCACTATAGCACCACCGTTTGATGTGATGATAGCACTGAATTTTTCAACGGCGTCCTTTGCCTGGGCTTCAGACAAAATGGGAGTTAAGATGAACACCGTTTCGTATTGCTTAGACATACGGTTATTGATTAATTAATAAAAAGTTGTTAAAATTTCCTCAGTTCAATACAAATACTGAAATGAGGGTGCAAAAATAGGGCCTGAAATCTATAATTCCAAGCCCTATTCTCAATTCAAACTAAAATATGTGAACTTACCCTGCTTGGATACAGCTCATTTTGCTTTATGTCCTATTTCCGGGTATAATTACTTCACAGTAAAATCTCCCTGCCCTATTTTAAATCCTTCGCTGTATACTTCAATCGCATATTTTCCATCTTTCATGGTAATACCGCCTCTTCCATAGAAAATATCCACGTTCTGACCTGTGTTGTTGAAATTTACAGTTTGCTTTGAGCTGTATATTACTTCTCTACCGTTAACAACGAAGGAGCCTGAACCTGTAGCCATGTCAGACAATACAGCTCCGTCCGGATCCAGAATACGCAGGTAAATTTCCTTCTCGTTCTGTTTTGCAACCGCATTCTCAGCCAGTTTGAAATTTACCTTCAATCTGTCGATACGTTTTGCTTTGTATTTCCCTCCGTCACGCTCCTTGCCTTTCGCTGACACCGCATTTACAGTCAGATTCTCAGCACGTAGTGCAGATGCTATATTTACCTTTTCAGCCAATTCGCGATTTGCAGCAGAATAGTTGCTTACAG
>DASYHR010000573.1:0-3078 GCA_035998385.1 Dyadobacter sp.
GAATTTGCAAAAATTGCATATGTCGGCAATAAACCCGTGACCGTTGAAAAAAACGATATTAACGCTCAAGGCCAAGTTATTGGGAAATCTCAAATTGTTGTGAAGCGCAATACCTGGACCGTTGAAAAAAACGAAGTTACCAGGGAAGTAGCTAAACAAGTATTACGCGGGAAAAATGTTGATCAGAAGACAATCAAAAGGATTGACGATGCTGTGAAGCAGCGCCAGGAAAAACTGGCGAAAGAAGGTCGAAAAACTCCAGGGGTGAAAGTCTTTGATAAAAACTCATCCAGTTCACAAAAAACCAAACAACAAACCATTGAGCGCGAACGCCAACGTGAACGCCAAATTAATCGTTCACGATAGGAGCTATATATGGCCGACTTTAATCAAAGTTTTTCTGAATTTGCTGAGAGTGCTGCAGCTGCAGGCGAGATTCATAAATTGCTCCAGGTTGGAGACTCTAAAGACGTTTTAAATTACACCGTGTTTCTGAATGGCCCTTATGCTGAAATTAGTCATTTTGGTCCAGAAACATATTCATACCCTGATGTTCTTTTGCACGCTAAGACCGAACAACTTGGGCTTGATCCAAACAACCCAAGAGACAACTTAACCGTTGCCGAAATAATTGCGACGCGTGAAGCCTGGCAATATATGGTATTGGAGCAATCTTCAAAAACCAAGAATGGCCAGGTTATTCCATTGCCTGAAAAAGTTGTTAAAGACTACGAGTTATTGTCGGACAAACTAACTCATCCCTGGATTCTTGAGAAGATTGAAAAACAGAAAGAATTATCAAAAGGTTTAGGAATTGCACTCAAAGAGGCTTCTGATGTTACTGGCAAACCTGTAAAGGACAATACGCCAGGCCAACATAACAGCGGCACAATCATTTCCCAAAATAAAGACTATACGGTTCAATCATCTAATAAGGGTGAGATTATCACTCATGAAAACCGTAGGCTGGATGCACTGCCTAAAGTGGGCGACGATGTAATGGTTAGTTACTATCGCGGCCACGGCCAGGTTGCAGCTGCTAAAGACAAACTAATTTCCGCGCCATTTGTGGAGCGAAATACGCAAGATATTGCTGTAAAACTAACTGACCACTCCGGCCAGGTTAAGCAGGTTTTACTTTTCAATGGTTTATCTTCCTACGCCAAATTTGTTGAAGCTGAGAAGCTGGATAAATCCTTCGTTCTAAAAGCAATCGAGGCCCGTGAGATTAGTCCGAAGAAAATCACAAAGGATATGGTCGTTATCCCAAAACTTCAACCACTTGCAGCGCAATTCAATAATTTGATGATTACCTATCCGGCTTTTGAAAATAAACCGGAATTACTAGGTTCATTAATGAATTCCATGGATAAGCAATTATCTACTGCAGAAAAAACTAAAACTCAAAGCAAGGAGCGATAAATGTATTTTCATCCAGGCATTACGCCACCACCACCATTTGAAAAAGACCTAACCCCCATTGGTGAAAATGGGGAAGTTCCTTTAATTCCAGGGGAAATTCCAGACGCTGATTTAAGCGAGGAGGTAGGTGACCTATGAGCGAATCTGAAAAACGCGACTATCGCCAAGAACTGACAAGCAATATTATGAAAATGGTTGAAGCTGGCACTGCACCTTGGCAAAAACCATGGAATGCTGATGCAGCTGCAGCACATTTAGCCATGCCATACAATGCGGCAAGTGGACGTGCATATCGAGGTGGTAACTCCATATGGCTAATGGCAAAGGCAATGGAAAAAGCTGAATTTGATCCTCGATTCGTGACTTACAATCAAGCCAAAGATAACGATTGGCAAGTCAAAAAAGGCGAACGAGGTACTTCTGTTGAATACTGGCAATTTGATAAGGAAGAGAAACGTAAAGACCCAACGACCGGTAAAGATGAAACAGTCCGGATCAAGCTGGACAATCCGCGTGTATTCTATGCAACTGTATTTCATGCTAGCCAGATTGACGGCATCCCAAAATACGAGCCTAGAGTTCCGGAAAATGGTTGGAAGCCAGTCGAGCAGGCTGAAAATATTATGGCCGGTAGTAAAGCCAAAATAATCCATGACCAGGTTGATCGAGCATACTACGCACCATCAAGCGACAGCGTTCACCTTCCACCGAAAGAAGCCTTCCCACGTGATGTAGATTATTATGAAGTGGCAATGCATGAGCTTGCGCATTGGTCTGGTCATGAATCACGCTTGAACCGCGACCTAACAGGAAGCTTTGGTAGTGAGTCATATGCCAAGGAAGAATTACGTGCGCAAATGGCTAGTTTGTATCTGTCAGCCGAAACTGGTGTGCCATTTAATCCGGATCGTCATGCCAGTTATCAAAACTCATGGTTGCAAGTTTTACAGAATGACAAGAACGAGTTTTTCCGTGCGGCCAAAGATGCAGAAGTTATTGCCGATTACATTCTTGATTTACAGAAAGAGAAAGTTATTGAAAAGCAGACTGACCAGGTTAAACAAAATCTTGATAAAGCATCTGAGTTATTAAAAAATCACCCGGCCATGGCAAATCCTGCAGTAATGGAATTAGTTTTAAACAAAATTGGACAAAGGCTTCAAGAACCGGCCAATGAAAAACCCAAGCCCCAGGTTATGGAGTTTGATAGATAAACAAAAAGGGCCATTGGCCCTTTTTTTATTTCTTATCTTTGTCTGGTGTTCGAGATTTGGTTTTAGCAACTTCAATTTGTGATTTCAATTCATCGACCATAATATCCCTTACGGATTTAGCAGGTTCCATTTGTTTTAGATGCTTACCGATAGCATTAGCAAATTCCTTGTCCTGTGTTCTTGATGACTGTTTGAAGGCTTCTCCAACTATGTTAAAACGCTCATTTACCTGCGCCCTGGTGCGTTTTATTTTCTCTTCGTAAGGGTTAGGCCTTGCCTCATTGTTTTTAACTATTGCCACAATGTCTTTTTGTTGGCCAGTTTTGTTCATTGAAGTCTTTTCACGGTTCTCAATATGCAAAACGGGTTGCTTCTTACGTTTTAAGGTAATACCACGAACCTGACGTTTTGTAGCATTTGCTTCAATTCCATGATCCTTCAA
>DASYHR010000540.1:0-7198 GCA_035998385.1 Dyadobacter sp.
CAAGGTTTTGTACAAAATCAGACCGATAAACGAGAAAACAATATTAGGCAGCCACACCGCAAATAATGTATTGATTGTACCTGCCTCAGCAACTCCTTTTGAAAGAAGGAAAAACAGGATGTATACAAATGCCAGCATGAAGCCCAGGGCAATTTGCCAGCCCACCCCTCTTCTGCTCTTCCGCGCCGACACGATCACACCGATAGCTGTCAGAATCAATATGGCAAAGGGTTGTGTAAACCGTGTATATTTTTCGATCATATACACCTCCAGACCGTCTGCTCCTCTGCTCTTCAGCAGATCAATATATGCATTGAGCTCAGGCAGTGTGAATGTTTCGAAAAGGTTATAATCACTTTCAAAATCACGGGGAAAAAGGTTGATAGTAGTATCAATCTCAACACCCGTTTTAATTTTCTCACTCATACTGTCCAAAGTCCTGATCTGGTAATTCTGTAGTGTCCACTTTGATTTTTTGGGTTGCCACACAATTTTGTCCGCAGAGAATTTTTGGATCAGCTTATTGTCCTTAATGGTCTCCATCGTGAACTTGTTACCGGTTTTGGAAGCAGTATTGTAGCTTTCCAGATAGGCATACACATCAGGAGCAATGGTGATATGTACATTTCTTCCGCTGAAGTAGAACTCGTTTTTGACGTAGGTTTTTTCAAAAGTGTTACGAACCTTGTTGGCAAGAGGCAGAATCCAGCCTACCTGTAAAAAGGTAACGACACCCAATACCGATGCTCCGATCATATAGGGCAACAACATACGCCCGAAACTGATCCCGCTACTCAGCATAGCGATCACTTCGGTTCGCGCTGCGATTCTTGATGTAAAGAAAACGGTAGCGATAAACACCATCAGCGGACTGATGTAGTTGATCCAATACGGGATAAGATTGAAATAGTAATCAATAATGATCGCATTCAGCGGTGCTTTCTTTTCAAGGAAGTTGTCCACTTTCTCTGTATAATCGATCATACAGATAATGAGCACGATGACGAAGGCAACGAAAACGTAGGTTATCAGGAAATTTTTGATCAGATAACGATCGAGTATTTTTAATCTCATGGCTGGTTGAGTCTCATCGGCGCTGAACTAGTAAATTTTTTGACACCTCAAGACTAATGAACAACGTCTGACTGCCGTTGATCCGTACAGAAGCGGACTTATCATATTCGTTAATTTCTGTTATTTCCAGTACACAGCCGAGTGTAATGCCTGATCGGTCGAGGTGTTGCAGGAAAGAGGGTGCGTGATCCAGCACGCCCATCATCAATACCCTTTCACCTACAGTCACATCAGTAAGTATCAGATAGTCAGGTTCTGTCAAATTCCCCTTCGCATCCGGAATAGGATCTCCGTGCGGATCGAAGCGCGGGTGACCGAGAAAAACATCCAGGCGCTCTACCAATTCATTGGAAGGAATATGTTCCAGTTCCTCGGCAATATCATGTACCTCATCCCATCCAAATCCCAGTTTCTCAACCAAAAAGACCTCCCAGAGCCTGTGTTTCCTGATCACGCTGATAGCGACTTTTTCGCCGGCTTCTGTCAAGGTAACGCCCTGGTACTTTTTATAATTTATCAATCCTTTGTCTGCCAGCTTACGCAGCATATCGGTAACCGAGGCAGCACGCGTGGAGGTACTCTCTGCCAGCGCATTGGTGCTCACTTCGAGCCCGTCTCTGCCAGAAAGGGCATGGATGATTTTTAAATAATTTTCCTCTGTGAACGAATTCTGCATATTTATCAGCGATCAGCTGACGGATTTTGACCGTAAACTGAAGGGTAATCTGTTGATAAAAGTATCTGGTATGAGCTAAATCCTTTGCAGGCTTTTCTCAATTGTAAAATGAATTGGCAAAAGTACAATTTTCAAATCATCTTAAAAAAATTTAGACTAACCTAAAAATATATTTCAATAATATTTTATATTTGTTTTCAATAACCCTTATCGGGTAATACTGAACGAATATCGGAGAAGTACAAAGTGAAAGAATCTTCTAAAGACCATACACAACAACCTGAATTGCTGGCGTCTCTGTCAGAAGTACATTCATCCATATCTGTTCCCGAGGGAGCTGGTTTCTGGAAAAAAATGATGGCTTTTACCGGTCCTGGTTTACTGGTAGCAGTCGGCTATATTGATCCGGGAAACTGGGCTACAGACATTGAAGGAGGATCAAGGTTTGGCTACACGCTCCTATCGGTTATCCTGATTTCCAATCTGTTTGCGATGCTTTTACAACATTTGTCGCTGAAGCTTGGTATAGCTATCGGCCGGGATCTTGCACAGGCATGCCGCGATTATTACTCTCGTCCGGTTTCATTCGTATTGTGGATTTTATCAGAAATCGCGATTGCAGCTACTGATCTGGCAGAAGTAATCGGTTCAGCGATTGCCTTAAATCTTCTTTTCGGATTGCCCTTACCAGTCGGTGTTGTATTTACCGCTCTTGACGTTCTGCTTGTTTTGTATTTCCAACAAAAAGGCTTCCGGATCATTGAAAGTATTGTTGCCGGTCTCATGGGAATTATACTCCTCTGTTTTGGCTATGAAATGATTGTATCTCAGCCGTCGGTGGCCGGGATGCTGGATGGACTTATACCCAAAGCTGAGATCGTGACCAATCCCGGTATGCTTTACATTGCCATCGGTATCTTAGGCGCCACCGTCATGCCGCATAATCTTTATCTGCATTCCAGTATCGTTCAGACCAGAGCTTTCAAAAAAGACGAGGCCGGAAAAAAGTCAGCGATCAAGTTTGCTACTATTGATTCTACAGTATCGCTTGGACTCGCGTTTTTCATCAATGGTTCGATACTGATTCTCGCCGCCAGTGCATTTCACAAAAACGGGCATTTCACAGTGGCAGACATTACCGATGCCTATCATTTGCTTGACCCTATTTTGGGTGTAAGCCTTGCTGGTGTATTCTTTGCGCTTGCGCTTCTGGCATCAGGGCAAAGCTCGACGCTAACAGGTACTCTTGCAGGGCAAATTGTGATGGAAGGTTTTCTGAACATTCGTTTGAAAGCATGGGTGCGCCGGTTGATTACCCGTGGAATCGCCATTGTGCCCGCATTGATTGTCGCTTCGATTTATGGAGAAAAAGGCACTGCCGAGCTTTTGGTATTAAGCCAGGTTATTCTTTCTCTTCAACTGAGCTTTGCGGTTGTGCCCCTCGTTTTTTTCACATCCAACAAGAAGATTATGGGCAAGTTTGCCAATTCACGTATACTTACCCTTATCAGCTGGACTATAACGCTGGTGATCATTGGACTGAACACTTTCCTGCTTTACAAAACATTTTTTTGAGCACTAATCGAGCCTTGCATATTAATTTTTTGCGGGGCTGACAATAGTTTGCTTGTGGTTTCATACCTTTCGCCGCTTTTTAAAAAATGTAGATGGAATCGAAGCATAATATTGATAAAATTTCCGCCGCTGGCGTACTTGTCGCATTCGGTATTATTTATGGTGATATAGGTACCTCACCGTTGTATGCCATGCAGGCGATTTTATTAAATGAAGTCATTACAGAGGAACTGATTTATGGTTCTATCTCCTGCGTTTTCTGGACGCTCTCACTGCTCACCACTATCAAGTATGTAATCCTGATCCTACGGGCTGATAACCGTGGTGAAGGTGGGATATTCGCTTTGTATGCGTTGGTAAGAAAACATGCCAAATGGCTCACCGTTCCCGCCGTAATTGGTGGCAGTACACTACTTGCCGATGGGATTATCACCCCTCCTATTTCGGTATCATCTGCTATTGAAGGGTTACAGCTGATTTACCCGGATATCCAAACCATTCCCATTGTTATTTCCATTCTCACGGTCATTTTTGTGATCCAGGCTTTTGGGACTAAAGTTGTGGGGCGTGCATTTGGCCCCATCATGGTTACCTGGTTTTTGATGCTGGGCGTATTGGGATTCTTTCAGGTCATCAAACACCCTGAAATCCTGAGAGCATTCAATCCAATGTACGGGATTCGTTTGCTGACACAACACCCGGGAGGTTTCTGGATGTTGGGGGCTGTGTTCCTTTGTACTACGGGGGCAGAAGCACTGTATTCGGATTTGGGACACTGCGGACGCGAGAATATTCGTATCAGCTGGGTTTTCGTTAAGATATGCCTTATTCTCAATTACTTTGGACAAGGTGCATGGCTCATCTCTGAGCTTGGAAATACACTGGAAGGTCGTAAGCCTTTCTATGAAATCATGCCCGAATGGTGGTTGCTACCTGGTGTGGTGATTGCAACTATGGCAGCCGTTATTGCCAGTCAGGCCGTTATCACTGGTTCCTTTACATTGATATCTGAAGCTATCCGCCTTAACTTCTGGCCGAAAGTCCGTTTGAATTACCCAAGTGATCAGAAGGGACAACTTTATGTACCGAGCATCAACTGGCTGCTTTGGCTGGGTTGTACCGGTGTGGTTTTGTATTTTGAGAAATCGTCAAATATGGAAGCGGCATACGGACTTGCGATTACGCTCACCATGATCATGACGACGATTCTGTTCTCCTATTACCTGTATCTGAAGAGGGTCAATCTTTATATCGTGATTGCTTTCATGATATTTTACTTATGCATTGAAGTGAGTTTCCTTGGAGCCAACCTGCTCAAATTCACCCATGGCGGCTGGTTTACGATTTTGATTGGAGCAATAGTTGCCGGCCTGATGACTGTATGGCTACGCGCATTCTATATCAAACTACGACTTACGGAATATACCAAAATCGATAAATTCCTGCCAGCCTTGCACGAGCTAAGCCGGGATATCAGTATTCCAAAATATGCTACCCACCTGGTTTTTATGACCAATGCGTCACGGGCGACTGAGATTGAAACGAAAGTTATTTATTCCATTTTCCAGAAACGACCGAAACGGGCGGATATTTACTGGTTCCTGCACGTGGATACCACCGATGATCCGTATACAATGGAATACAAAGTAATGGCAGATGACGATGATGACGACAATGTGATCAAAATCAATTTCAGGCTGGGTTTTAGAGTTGAACAGCGTATCAACCTGTTTTTCAGAAAGGTAGTGGAAGACATGGTACTCAACAAAGAGGTGGACATCACCAGCCGTTACGAATCACTTAACCGCCAGAATATTACCGGTGATTTCCGGTTCGTTGTATTGGAGCGATTCCTGTCTTTCGAAAATGATCTGCCTTTCTTTGAACAGATGGTCATGAAAACATACTTTTTTGTAAAAGACTTTACGACAGCCGAAGACAAATGGTTCGGCTTGGATAGCAGCTCAGTGAAGATCGAAAAAGTACCGCTGATTATCCGGCCTGTTGAGAATATCAAACTCAGAAGAGTGTATAACTAATAGAAAAACCCTGATCGCCAGCAGCCATCAGGGTTTTTCATTATACTTTAATTGTCAAAAACAGCTACTTCAAATAAACTCCTTCTTTTTCTGAGTCACTCAATATCACTTGTACGTGTTCGCTGATGGTTGTACTCAGCGTATAACCTACATAATCCGCATGGACAGGAAAGAGGTGATGACTTCTGTCTACCACTACGGCTACCTGTACCTTTTTCATTCTTACTTTCAGAAACGGTTCGAGAGCAAAAGCGAGCGTCCTTCCGGTATTCAATACGTCATCTGCAACTACCACGACCTTTCCTTCTACTTCTGTCTCTTTATCAAAATGAATCGGGCTTTGCTGATGGATATTTTTATCGAAGCGTAATTCTATCAGTTGTACGTCCAGCGGAGAAATACTGCTTAGTTCAACTGTGAGCAATTTGGCAAATGCATAACCTTCACCTGCGATACCTGCGATGATAATGCTCTTTTCTTCGAAATTCTGTTCATAAATTTCAAAGGCAATACGACGAATCTTCTGGTTTGTCTGATGAGAACTAAGTATCTGGCGCCTTGACTCTGTACTGATTTCGGTCATGTCAACTACTGGTATGTAAATATGTGCTCGTAAAAGTAACAATCATCTTTTAACTATCTAAAAGCATGCGCTACAAATTTGTGCACCCATTCTGCGAAAATCAGCTCATCTGAATGCTGATCCAGACTGGCAATTCCTTGTTGCACCTTTTCAGCGCCTATCCGCTCAACCCGCAGCTCCATCAACCCCTTATTGTACTGGCGGGAAAATTCAGGATGTGCCTGAATACCCAGCATTTTATCTCCGACCAAGAACATAGCATTCGGACAATCGTCTGCACTCGCTAAAAGTTTGCTGTCGGGCGGAAGTTGCAGGACCTGATCCTGACACATCATCAGCAAATTGAGTTCTCCCTGGCAGGGTTGCATCCACGACTCTTCTTCCAACAATTTCAAGGTATGTATTCCTACACACCAGCCCCTGGCCGACTTCTTAACCTTTCCTCCCAGTGCTTCTCCCAGTAGCTGATGCCCGAAGCAAACACCGACAAATGCACTGTGAGATTTGGATATTTGACGCACGAAATCCTTCAATTTTTCAATCCACGGTTCATTGTCATATATCGAACTTTTCGAACCTGTGCAGATATAAACGTCACAGTCATCTACCGATTCCGGAAAGTGTCCGTTGCATACATCGTAAAAATGGAACTCCCAATCGGGAGCAACCTGTAGAAATAAAGCAGGGAAAATCTGACGGTAATCACCTGCGATATGTACCAGTTCCTCCCGTACATGATCACATTCCAAAAGACCAACTTTCATGGGGTTAGCTTTGAGCTATTGTTTTGTCTTTAATTTCACCCTTCTTGCTTCAATCTCAGCCTGAAGAATCTTCTCATATTTGTCACGCGTTTTCTGCCCGACTGTACCGATATATCTATCTTTCATTTCAGCCAGTGAATAGGTCTTCGAGTATTTAATTTCCATATTATTTCAATTTTGAACCGGCCGTTGGCCACCAGTGAATTAGCTCAAAACTTTCATTTATTTTAATAGGAACTTCGCTCAAAGCTATCAACTCTCAGCTATCTTCAAATGGAAAGACTTAGGTCTGGTCAGCGCTTCAAAACCAACTACAGACAATGTACAGCCTCTTCCCGAATCCTTCACGCCTGTCCAGGCAAGAGCGGGATCCAGGTAATCGCAACGGTTCATAAACCACGTTCCCGTTTGCACCTGCTCACCAATCTCAAGCGCCTTATCAAGATCTTTGGTCCATATTGATGCGGTAAGCCCATATGCACTGTCG
>DASYHR010000550.1:0-7655 GCA_035998385.1 Dyadobacter sp.
CTTGCTATCTTCTTTGTAAGTAGCCAGAAAATCCGAGTTTGTTTCGAGTCCTTTGATACCGATCAATCCATACGCTCCGCGGGGATCACTGACATAGCTGGTTGCAATTTTGGATTCACGCTGTTCATTATATGTGTCAAGCGCCACTCTTCCCATCAAACTTAGCTTGGGTGTAATCTGATAGTCGGCTTTGATATTTCCAAAAATACGGTCTCTTACAAAACTGTTTTTAATCTCCTTAGATAGGAAATAAGGATTATTAAACACTCCATTGAAAGGCGTGCGCTGTTGTAAACCTTCCTGCCCCGGCATCCAGTATTGCTTCAGATCCCGCACATCAATATGCGGAGAAAGTTCATACACGGCTTCCAATGGATTACTTCCGGTGTTTCCCGATGGCCGGTTGTTGGAATTATTTCGACTTAGATCAAGATTGGTGCTCAACCTTACTTTCTCACTTACTTTGGCTGACACATTCAGATTCAATGTATTACGAAATAAGTCTGAGTTGGGAATAATGCCCTTATTCCGCATGTTGTTGTATGAAATTCTGTAGGTAACCAGATCCGTATTGTTAGCAATGGCAATATTGCTGGTGGTGGTCACACCCGTCTGCAGGAAATTTTCAGCATTGTTAGGATGAGAAACCAATTCCAATGGTATCTTTTTGCCATCCGCCCCTACCGGACTATTCCACTGAATTTCTGTGTAGCCTTTGTCCAGCGCACCTCCGCCGGTTCCGCCTACGCTCTCGTCTATAATCTTACCAAATGGATTACTGTAAGGATTACCGGAAACAGAAGCCGGTATACCCGAGAACTGACCTGATCCAAACTGTGTCTGCCATTTCAGGAAACGATAGGGTTTATCGAAAACCGTGCTTGAATTGACAGAAACTGTCATTTTTTTATTCTTGCTTCCGCTCTTTGTTGTAATGAGCACTACACCATTTCCTGCCCGTGAACCGTACAATGCAGCTGCACTGGGCCCTTTCAAAACAGAAATGTTTTCAATATCCTCCGGATTTAAACCTGATATCGCATTGCCATAATCGACACGGTTGTTGTTCCCGATCTGACTTACGTTGTTCAATGTATTCGCAATAGGTACACCATCAATCACAAAAAGCGGTTGGTTATCGCTGTTCAGAGAGGTAGCGCCACGAATGACCATACTTACAGAAGATCCCGTCCCGCCGGTAGCATTGACAGTTACCCCTGCGATTCTTCCGGAAATTGAATTCAGCACGTTTTCCTGTACTACCTTCGTGATTTCTTTTCCTTCTACCTTCCCGACATTGTATCCCAGTGACCGCTCTTCTCGTTTGATGCCCAAAGCCGTCACGACTACTTCATTCAGACTCTCACTGCTGACATTTAGCGAAGCATCCACCACGCTACGGTTGCCTATAGCGGATTCTGACGCTTCATAACCTACAAAAGAGAAAATCAGAGTCGCATTTCCATCCGGTACTTCTATACTGTAGCGCCCGTTGGCATCGGTAGTAGTTCCTCTCTGCGTCCCTTTCAAAATCACATTTACTCCCGGCATTCCGGTATTGTCTGATTTGGAAGTAACGACTCCGGTAATGGTTCTGTCCGGTATGCGATTGTGTAGTGCATTTCCTGACCTGATTGAGGGCGAGCCGGAAACCGGAGAAACGAGTAGCGCAGAAACCAGCACCATGCCCGGAATCTGCCTGATAAAGTGTGTAGCGGGTAATCTCATATCGTAAAATTAAAAGTGAGCAAATTGCTGTGTTTGGCAGGGAGGAAAGCAAATACTTCCCCTACCAGTTTTACTTCCTGAAGTTCTATTGAGCCTACTTTGTTATATTATGCTTTTGTTATGTATGCATACTATATCGTGACTAAAAAGTATTCATCGAATTCGGTCACCATACAAATTCATTCACACTTTACATATTACTATGAATTCCCCGTCATGTACTACTACAAATACAAAAAAAACTGGCATACCGATCGCCGGCATGCCAGTTTCAAAACAATATAACTATTTGGATTACCAGGGCTTACCTGTTCCCTGTACAAGCCATGGCTTAGACCATTGACTGTTTTTACCACGTAACCCCGAATATGGAGTTACTTCCAGTTTATTCAAAGCAGCATCCGCATTCACTGCATTAAAATTCAGCGTATTGTCTCCATAATTGAAACGTACCGGCAATACGGATTCATCAGAAGCATTTCCCGGAACCAGTGCCGGTAAACCTGTACGACGGAAGTCAAACCATGCTTCGGTTCCCACTGTCCAGCTGGCGATCCATTTTTGATCGATGATCTGTGCAAGTGTATTGTTGAACGCTACATTCTTCTCAGTAATATACGTAGCATATTTACTATCAACACCCCATGTTGTCAGTGAGTTTTTGATACCATTCTCATAGTGCTCTTTCGCCGTTCCTACTGTCCATCCTTTTTGCGCAGCTTCAGCCAAAATAAATGACGTTTCAGAAGCCGACATCAGTCTTGCTTTCAAAATCCCCCCATTACTTCCGCGATACACATCTGCCAGCTGGGAAACGTGCTGATTTTGCACCACCTGACCCGTCGTAGGGTTGCGATTATAAAAATCAGGTTGTCTCATTCCCGCAGGAATGCCTACATAAAGTCCTGTGTTAATCGCATCCGTACCTGTCCCTGTATATAGTTTCGGGTTGTAATGACGGGTAAATTTGGCACCGGCTTTGATTTGAGTCTGATACTGAATATCAGTTAGGCTTTTTGTTCCTGTTTGTATCACACCATCTTTACGAATGAACTCGTCCAATGCTGTAGTCAGCGTTTCATCTGCAACCCACTGAACGTGCACCGGATTTACCCAAACTGTAAGACGTGGATCATTATTAGCCAAAAGTTTGGAAACGAGTGTCTGAGCCGGCTTTTTTCTACGGAAGTTAGTTTGTTCAGCATCCCACTGCACGGCTCCCGGCCAGGACAAGTCTCCGGTAGTTCCCAGGTAATTCATCGTTGCATCATCAGCTGGCAGTTTGATATACACACCGGACCTGTAAATACTTTCAATTCCTGCTTTCGCCAGATCCGGTAGCTTCGCCGAAATACGCATGTAGTATCTTAGTAACAGACTATTTGCCAATTTTTCCCATTTCGAAGCGTCTCCTGCATAGTATACATCGTAGTTGGTCAGATAGGCAGAATTGTCTTTTGTCGCAAAAAGCGCTGAAGCCTGTTTCAAATCCTCAATGATGCCTTTGTAAATAACCTCCTGGCTGTCATACTCAGGAGTAATTGTACCGTCAGCTTTGGCTCCTGATAGTGCCTTGGAATAGGGAGCGTCACCCCAAAGGTCAGTGATTGTACCGAATATAAACGACTTCATAGTCAAGGCTACACCCATGTGGAATTTGGAATCAATCGCCGTGGCGCGTTCCATCATCAACTGATTGTTTCTCAGTAAATTGTACCAGCTAGTCCAGTCTTGTGGTCCCCAATCATAAGAGTTCACACCACTATACCAGCCATCATGTTGAATATGCTGAGCAACTCCGCCAACGTCTCCAAATCCCAGATTGAGATACGACATTGCAGTACCAGTCATCACAGTAGGCATGATCAGGTTCGGATTTGCTTTGGAAAGATCTACCCCATTCGGGTTTACATTCACTTCATCGAGCCGGTCATTACATGACGACATCATCGCCAGGCCGATCACCAATGTATATCTGGGTATTAATTTAAAAATATTCATGTCTTACAAAGTTTTGCTATTATAAATTGAAGCTTACTTTAAAACCTACAGGCATCGTCCAGGGCAATACGTTTTGCAACTCTATACCTTGTCTGAACTTACCGCCATCCGCCTGAAACGCTCTTTCCGGATCAATACCAATTTTAGCTGCTGTCCACAACATGATGTTACGGCTGAATACCGACACGGTTGCATTGCGGAAAGGCCCGATGGAAGGGAAACTGTATCCCAAAGATATTTCTCTCAGTTTGATAAAGGATGCATCAAAGGTAATCTGTTTGTTGTAACTCCAAGGATACGTATCCGTAATAGGCGCTAAGATCGTTCCTGTTCCGCCAAGGTGCTCGGTATATCCGGTAAGGTTTCCGGCTGCGTCATAATTGGCAATTACACCTGGTACAAAGGCTCCATCATACGCTCCATCATAGGCAAAGCCACCTGTTTCCTGAGTATGGCCCCCCACACGCGGGAAGTTTCCGTTCTTTGGAATAATGTATTTTTCAGGATCTGATTTTAACAATGCTGCCAATTCATCTGCGGAGTATTGCCCCCCCGGGATCAGGTTGTCGATCTGGCGCTGGCTTCTCCAATCAGATTCCAGATAACGATAGGTGTATGACTGGAATTCGCCGCCTGCACGCCAATCAAAACTGGCAGAAAGATTGAAACGTTTGTATGATAGATTCAACTGCATTCCCATCATGAAGTCAGGATTGAAATTACCAACTTTTTCACGTGCTGTGCGGTCGTTTGATGCAATCCACTGACCATCACTCGCACTCAGGATCGGCCATTGATAATAAGGAGAAGTTGGATCTTCAACCTTGGCATAACCGCGGCTATACAGGTTTCCGATATCCTCACCTACCCAGGTAAACGCTCCTCCGCCGTTGTCATCCCAAAGCTGATAATATTCCATGGAAGGTGTCAGGGCTTTGATTTTGGTGCGGTTTCTGGTAAAATTCAGGTTTACATCCAGATTCCATCCGTTCATATCGCGTATCGGGCTGCCACCAAGCATGATTTCAAATCCGCGGCTTGCCAGCAAACCTGCATTCACTTTCTGACCTGTATATCCTGACTCTGCTGCCGTAGTGATGTCAAGCAACTGGTTTTTATTTTCAGTGTAGTAGTAAGTTCCTTCAAATCTCAAACGATTCCGGAACAGGTTGAAATCTATACCAAATTCCTGTGATGTCGCAATTTCCGGTTTAAGGTTCGGACTCAGCAAGTTGGCAGGAACGCTACCTACTACTGTACTTCCATAAGAACCCGTAGACAAAGTAGGCAACAACTGATATGCACCTGCGTCATTACCTACCTGAGCCCATCCAGCTCTGAATTTAAGCAATGAGATCTCTTCAGGTAACTTGAAAGTATAATTGGCCAGCCAGCTCAACGAAGCCGAAGGATAGAAGTAAGATCTGTTGGCTCTCGGCAATGTACTCGACCAGTCGTTACGGGCAGTCAGGTCCAGATACAAGGCATTTTTATATCCTACAGATGCAGTTCCGTAAATGCTGTAAATTTCCTTTTTGTCTGATCCGTTTGTGTAAGTCAGAGCGCCCACGGGAATATTGGAAACTCTGTAAAGGCCCGGCACTGTGAGTGTGCTACCACCTGTATACATATCTCTTCCGGACTGTCTCATAATGTTACCACCACCGGAAACACTGAAATCAATATCCTGAATACTTTTTTTGTAGGTCAACAAAAAGTCCGTGTTTGTTTCCTGGCGGGAAAAGTTCTGGTTGTAGTACCCACCATTTTTGACGCGGCTGTAGCTTAGTGGAATTTTCGTCTCACGGTTTTCCATAAACACATCGTGTGAAGCACGGGCAAAGGCAGTCAGGTCAGGAAGTATCTGCCAGTCGAGTTTCACATTACCGAAAGCACGGTCCCGGGTAAATCCGTTGTTGATACCATAAGCCAGAAAATAAGGGTTGTCTGCACTCGTTGGGGATCTCTGAGCAACATCCTCAGCACCTGGTCTCCAGTAATCTTTCAAATCACGGATATCAATATGCGACCATAGATAAGCTGCTTCCAGCGGGTTCGCACCTCTGTTGGCAGTGGACGGACGGTTGTCTGAGTTTGAACGGATGAAGTTAAGGTTTGTACTTAATTTCACCTTTTTGCTGGCCTCGTAAGTTGCTGTTGCAGCCAATGAATTCCGTTTCAGATCTGAGTTAGGAATCAGGCCTTTGTTGTTCATCAGGTTATAAGAAACCCGGTACGTGGCCTTATCTGTTGAGCCTGATATTGCTACGTTGTGCGTGGAAGTTACGCCGGTGCGCAGGAAATTTTTCAGGTTGTCTTTATAAGAACGAAGCTCAGTAGGAGTTTTCTTCCCATCAGCACCTACAGGACTGTTCCATTGCACCGCTGTATTTCCCACATCTAATTGAGGACCTCCCCAGTAGCTGGATGTCTCGCTCAATGCGTTGTTTCTGTCACCATTGGCATATTTGTAGTGCAGATCCAGATATTCGTAAGGCTTTTCAAACACATTACTTGTTGAAAAGGAAACACCCAGACCTTTTCCTTTTTTACCACTTTTAGTAGTGATCAAAATAACACCGTTTCCAGCACGTGAACCATAAAGAGCTGCTGCACTTGGCCCTTTCAAAACCGATACACTTTCGACATCATCAGGATTAATATCTGAAATCGCATTTCCATAATCCACATTGTTACGGTCACCCATGGCACGAACGTTATTAAGCCCGTTGGATACCGGCACACCGTCAATCACAAATAATGGCTGGTTATCGTTGCTCAATGATTTTGCTCCGCGGATCACAATACTTACAGATGATCCCGCTCCGCTGGTTTGGTTAACGGCAACCCCGGCCACCCGGCCCGACAACGCGTTGACTACGTTTTCCTGAGGCACATTCACGATATCTTTTCCACTGACAGACCCTACCGAATAACCCAGGGATTTTTTCTCCCGGCTGATACCTAAGGCAGTTACTACAGCTTCATCCAAAGTAGCCACATCCTCCTGCAACGTAACATCGATAGTAGTTTTACTTCCTACTTTTATTTCAATACTATTAAAACCGATGTAAGAAAACACGAGTGTAGCATTACCCTCCGACACATCAAGCGCGTAGTTACCGCTGGCATCCGTAGTGGTTCCCGTTTGTGTTCCTTTAACAAGTACGTTTACACCCGGCATCGACGCACCGTCAACTGCCGATGTAACCTTTCCTGTAATGCGTTCAATTGCTTTGGTATGATTACCCGCTTTTCCGGCAATGGCTGGCACAACCACTCCGGCAGGTGCTACCATTGCAAGAAAACATCGCAATGCGATTTTCCTAAGTAAGATTGATTTCATAGTTCTTCTGAATAATTGATAAATACTGGTTGAGGGACATTTGATAAATGACTCATTGATATTTTTGCATCAACGATACTGATGTAGAAGTGTTTATATCCATAGTTTTTCATAAAAAGTGGGAATAATAAGTTGTCTTTCTAACGTTTGGTAATTGCTTCTTTTTTCTCTTCATTTTCCTCCAGCAGCCGGTTAAAATACTCCTCAAGGACATCAGATATTTTCTGTTGCTCTTCTTCGTTACTCACTCCGTTTAGCAACTCCTGCAACTCATCTGCAGAAATGTTATTGCTGATCAGCCTGTCGATCAGATATTCGGCGCGGGTAACTGACATATCATTAGCTGGTTAGTTGTGTATGATACTCTGCGTCATTTGTAAAAGACTATCAGTTTGCCTGTGTATTTGAAAAGTTAACATTCCGTTCATATACCAAAAATAGTCTCCGAATTCATTAACAAGCATGCGTATATTTTGAAATGCTTGCTGAATCAAACCCGATTATGCCTTACTTTTGATATAATTTGGTGAAACTCACTGAATCAGAACACGGGAAGATTAGTTGCCAAACATGTCCGAAC
>DASYHR010000553.1:0-4436 GCA_035998385.1 Dyadobacter sp.
CTACACGCACATTATCACACCATCTCAAAAACTGACCTTGCGGCTAACCATGAGTGGAACGCAACAGCGGTTGGGGGCTGCTTCGCTGGTGAGGGTACATCGTTCGTTCGTTGTGAATGTAAAAAAGATAACCGGATTTAACGATCGTGAGATTTTTATCGGCGACACGTCGGTTCCGCTGGGAGCACAGTATAAGGATGATTTTATGAATTATTTCAAGTCGAAATAAGTATCCGGCATCTTTAATTACCTGCTTCACAGTCATTGCAGGCAGCTTCACCTACATTCTCGAAAATGCTAAGTGATAAACCTTCATCTTGCGGGTCATTTTGTTTCAGGACAGGATGGATCAGCTATAGCCCACTGTCTTTCATGAGAGTTTTTTTATCTTTTTTGGTTTGTCTTCAACTGTTCATTTTCACCAATGGCTACTGTCAGTTTGATTCCACGCTGGCGGTATCCGCATTCTTAAAAAAAATCGAAGGGGAATCCGATAGTTTGCGTTTCGAAAAGCTCGGCGCTTACATAGCTGAAACGGCCGACAAATTACGCTTTGTAGATGCGGATCAGGCGGCTGCTGAGCAGAGGAAAATTGCCAATAAAACGGGAAGTACAGGCTTTGCAGGCCGGACGTATATGTCGCTGGGCTACATTGCCAGGCAGCAGGATGATAAAACCGGGTCTATCAGTAATTACCAGAAAGCTCAGGAATTGTTCCGGAAATCCGGCGACGTAAAGAGGGAGATCAGGTCATTCCAGCGAATTGCAGGCATTTACATTTCCAACAGGGATGTAGCACATGCGGAACAATACGTGCAACGCGCATTGAAACTTGCCTTCGGCCAAAAAATGGAGAATGAAATTGCCTATCTCTACACCGATCAGGCTACGGTGGAGGATATCAGAGGGAATTATAACGCAGCACTGGACTACAATCAGAAAGCCGTAAACATTTTGAAAAAGATCGGGGAAGACCATTACGTCACACTTTTTAACCGGGGAATTATCCTGAAAAATGCCGGTCGTTTTCAAGAGTCAATAGGCGTATATGAGGAATGTCTGGCGTATGCGCAGAATACAAATTTTCCTGAAATGCTCGAAATGATCTACGTGAACATGCCATATTCCTTGTTGCAGGTAGGCGACACAGAGCGTGCAGAGGCCTATGCAAAAAAAGTGTTGGAACTGGCTCCTGGGAGTTTCAACAAGCTGGCCATTACCAGAGATGCGTATGATATTCTTGCTAAAGTTGCTTTAAAGAGGAATGCTTTTGAAAAGGCGTATAATTTCCAGCTGAAATGGATTGCTTACCGCGACAGCGTTTTCAATCTGGAGACGAACCGGCAGCTTGTGGAGGCAGAATCGAAGTTTCAGGTTAAGGAAAAACAACAGGAAATTCAGCGGTTAGACAATGAAAACCGGGAGCGAAAGCTGCAGTTATTCTGGCTTACGGCGGGTCTGCTGCTACTGGCGATTGTATTGTTCATTGCGGTGTGGCAATATCTGGTAATCAGGAGAGTGAATCGGAAATTGGAGGAAACCAACTTCAACCTGCAAACTGCCAACCAGCAAATTAACACACAATCTCTCCAGCTGAAGGAGCTGATGCAGGAGTTACACCACCGGGTAAAAAACAACCTGGCAATCGTTTCCAGCCTTCTTTCTCTGCAGGCCGACAGGCTCGACGACCAGAAGGCGGCCCTCGCTGTGATGGAAGGACAGCAACGTGTGGAGGCGATGTCGTTGATACATAACCAGCTATATCTCACCGATAACGTAACGGGTGTGAATATGAAAGAGTATGTTTCCGACCTCACCACCGGCTTAATGCAGTCATTCCGGCAAGGCGATCCTTTTCATATGCGTCTTGATATTGAACCCATTGTATTGGATGTTGAGTTGGCCGTACCCATCGGTCTGATCATTAACGAGCTGACGACCAATGCTTTTAAGCACGCATACAAGGAGGTGGAAGAGGCCGAATTGAGCATCCGTCTTTGGAATGAAGATAAAATGTATCTGGAAATTAAAGATAACGGTCCGGGTATCGCGCCGGAAGACTGGCAGAAAACGGGTGATTCTTTTGGTAAAAGATTGATAAAATCACTGACGAAACAAGCAAAGGGGCAGATCGCTGTTTTCTCCGAAAGTGGCTCACGTTTTCTTTTAAGTTTTCCAAAATCCGTTGTGCCAGGTAAAGAGGATGCGACAGAAACTATTTTAGTTTGATTAAAAGACCGAAGTATAGGTTAAGCTGTACTTCGGTTTTTTAACTATTTAATAAATTATGACTTAGTCGTCGCCTTCAGCATTCTTCATTTTCATCAATACCGAATAAGCGTTTTTAAAAACCAGTGGTGTACTGGTTTTTAACCCTTCAGCCGCGAGCTGCTGCTTGCCGTCTGCCTGCCTGCCCGGAGCAACCGCCAGCATTTCAAAAGTTCCCGGCTTTTTCTCCTCGAAAACATAAAATTCATTTTCCCAGCGCACAACGGCTTCCTGAGGTACAGTGAGTGCTTTTCCACCTGTGACAGCAACTCTTGCATTCATAAACATCCCGGGAATCAACGCCGGATTGTGTTTTTTGAAATGGCAGTGTACCTCCGTCATGCGGTTAGGATCCAGATTTTTATTGACTAGCACAACCTCCGCTTCCATTGGTTGGTCAGGATTGGCATTGGTGTAAGCCAGTACCTTTTGCCCTACGGAAAGCTGGTTCAAGTCTTTTTCAAATACCTGTAAGGTAAGGTGAATTTTACGAGGATCAACCAGTTCAAATAAAGCATCAGTAGGAGAAGTATATTTCCCGGCAGACACATACACTTTTGAAACGTACCCGTTGACAGGTGAGGATATGCGAACACTTCTGGATATATTTTCAACTTTGAGCTTATCGGGATCGATACCAATCACTTGCAGTTTTTGTGCGAGCGAATTAACCAGTATATGCTGCGTCTGCATTTCCGTCTTCGCTTGCTGGAATACTTTATCGCTGCTCGCTTTATTAGAATTCAGGCTTTTATGTCTGACAAATTCTGATTCGGCCAGTGTTAACCTTTCTTTGGCTGTAAGATAATCCTCCTGAAGCTGAATGAACTGCATATCTTCAATTTCAGCGAGTGTCTGTCCTTTCTGAACTTTGGAACCAGGTAACACATTAGCAGACCGGAGATATCCACTCAGCGGGAAGCTTAAACTCACCACGTTCTCTGGTGCCACTTCGATTTGTCCCTGCAAGATGATCTCTTCGTGTAACATCTGCTCGTCAGGGGTGCCGATTTGAATATCTGCTGCCTGCATCTGAGCGTTTGTGAACTGTACAGTCTGGATGGTGTCAGCCTCTTTTTCTGACGCCTGTTCTTGCTGCTGCTTTGTTTGACTGCAGCCCAGCGTTAGCGCCGCCAGGATGCCGAATATGTATGATTTCATAATGGCTATGGTTATAAGTTGTTAAGTTTAAGCAGTTGTATGGCCGCCGTGTTGTATTGCAGTATCGCGTCCAGATATTGGCTTTTGATCGTGATCGCCTGATCGGCCAGGATCACCCATTGCAGATAATCAATTTCTCCTGCATCTAACTTTTGGTTGGCGGTATTGATAATGACCTCAGCATTGCCAAGCACCTGCTGTTCGTAGAAGGAAAGGCTCCTGCCAAATTTCCCTACAATAGCTTCCGTGTTGGAAAGCTCTGTTTCAAGTCTGATTTTAGTCAGATTCGCTTCTGCTGTGGTCCTTTCCCATTCGGTTTTTGCAGCATCTATCCTTGCTGAAAATGCTTTTGTGAACAAGGGGATACCGATTCCGGCAGTGACATAACCGAACCTTTTGCTACCGGAGAAATATTGCTCAGTACCGGCGATTTGCTGTACGCCTATCAGACTTTGGTTATTATAACCCAGTTTGAAATCGGGCAGGCGTTGCGCATTTTCTGTTTTATATTGATAAAAGGCCGACTGCTGCCTAAAATGTTCCAGCTGCATTTGAGGCAGTTGGTCTGTTGCTGTGTCTGTCGCAAGCGTACCCAATTCTATCCGCGTCTGGCTATCAGTGGCAGGCACATATTTCCCCTCCGACTGTAACAGAAAATTGAAGCTGCGCAGTAGAATCAGCATGTCGTCAGTCAGCAGTTGTAGTTGATTGGCAATCTGTTGTCTTCTGGCAGTGGCTGCTGTTTTTTGGAGTATATCCGTTTCGCCTTTATCAAATCGTAAATTGGAACGTTCTTCAAATTGCTGATACAGACTGTCAGCATATTGTAGTAGTTTTTGTCGTTCGTGCAACAACTTATATTCGTAGAAAAGCTGCCGTACCTGCGCCTTTATTTCCATTTCCGAGAGCACTGCAACAACCTGAGCAGTTTGATAGTCAGCCTGTAATTTTTTACGTTGGTTGCTGTAAACCGTAGGGAAACTCATCGACTGACCGATCCCGAACCG
>DASYHR010000557.1:0-1845 GCA_035998385.1 Dyadobacter sp.
ACCATTTGGGTTTGGATCTTGCTTGTAAAGTTTGCCTGTCTGGCTGTCAATGTCATACAGAGCAGTTTGTCCTCCGGCAGTCAAACCAATATTGCTGTTGGTATAAGCACCACCATTGACGCCTTTGGAAGCTCCTCCGAAAGTAAGAGGTGTATCTGTAGTTGTTGCGCCTGTTGATACATCAATACGCAGATTTTGACCAGAGCTGCTCACTACACGAAGACGATCAGCAAATGGGTTGAAATCTACACCATAGCTAGGATCTACACCACCTGCCAGCGCAACACTTAAAACGGATTTGAATGCGGCAGCACCGGTTGCCAGGTTTACAGTATACAGATTACTGTTGCTACCAAGCAAATAAAGTGCTCCATCAGCAGGTCTGAAATCTGCACCCAAAATGTCAACCCCTGGAGGAAGCATGGTGATATCTTTTGTAATAACGGTGATAGCCGGGCTGGTAGGATTGAAAATATGAAGCTTGTTGTCAAGTCCTATACCATACGCTACCGGCTGGGCAGGAATAGCTATACCAATGATTTTTCCGGAAGGAAGATCTCCCAGTTTCTGTAATTTTCCTGTTTTTACATCAACGAAGTCCAGTTCCCATTTTCCTTCAAATAAAACAGAGGCGATTGCATATTCTTTTCCGTCTGTTGTTTTCCATGGCGCGATATCAAATCCACCCACATCGGCAATGTCAAGTCCAAGTGAACCTACTTCTTCAAGTATACCAGCATTCGGATCCTTCTGGAAATACAATTTATCTGTCATAGGATCAATGTCGTACAGTGCAGTAGAAGAAGTGCCCGCAAAACTGTTAGTATATGCTACGGCTCCAATACCCATAAAAGGGGCGCCGTTTAAATTTAAATTTCCGTCTGTTGCAGCAAGACCGCCGGTCTCAGGATGCAGGCGTAAATTCTGGCCAGTGTTCGTAGTAAAACGGATTCTGTCTACAGTTGGGTTGAAGTCGAATCCTACTGACGATGCAGTGATCGGAGAGCCGAATGGAATTGTACCTATTTGTTTAGCAAATCCAGGCTGAGATACATTGCTCAAATTGATACTATATAATGTACTGTTTTTTCCAACAGCCAGTAGTTGGCCTGTCGCAGGGCGAAAATCAATCCCCATCAGAACGTCGTTACCAATAAGACCTGTCACATTAAGCGTGCGAATTACGTTAGTCGTGTTTTTTACGTTCAATTCGTAAATAACATTGTTGTCAGTAAGCGCGTAAAAGATCTGGTCCGGTAACTCCTGCTGCATTGGCGGAAGACGGTGATCCTGGCAAGCCTGAAAAGTAAAAGATAATAGAAGAAGTCCAAGGATTGATGTTGTGGACCATTTGGGTAGATTAAAACGCTTCATAAGCATAGTGATTAGATGAGTATAGAATTGTCGGAGTCATATACGATACCTATTACCGTTTGGATTACAGGCTTGGATTTATTTTTTCATGATCGGTGACAAATTGGCAAACCCCGAAAACCAGATACCCTTGCCTATATATAGTAACCCACTACATATAGATAAAGAAGCGGAGCCGGCTTGTGCAGAATAGAGCGATTGGAATAAGCCTGGGCAGGGATTCGGGAATTATTCATCACCCCATCCTGCGGTGTTTATTCCGCATTACCCTACAGGCTTAAAAAGCCTTCAAAAAAACTTTCATTTTTAATTATCTGGTTAGTAATGAATTAGGAAATATTTTAAAAAAAGTTTGGAAATACTTTGCCTTTGGATTTGCATCTTAAAAATAAAGCTGCCACTTTTGCACTCCCAAACGGGAACAACGGCAGCGAAAACGATCGTGGCCACGAGTTCTGAGAGAGATCAGAG
>DASYHR010000560.1:0-2379 GCA_035998385.1 Dyadobacter sp.
GTTTGTATGCCCCTTTTTTGGCATAACTTCTTGGTTGTCCAGTCCATAACGACTCTTCGTTAAACTGAATACGTTCAGATTTAACACCTCCAAATACCATGGCTGCCAAAGCGCCGTTTCCGACAGGCAGGGCGTCTTCCCACTGCCCGGAAGGTTTGGTATACCATAGTTTAAGGTCATTTTGAGCATGTAAATGAACATTCAAAATGCCTGAGAATAATAAACAAAAAACGATACTTCGAAAGAACTTAGCTAACATGAAACTGAAATTTTGATCATTAATAACTTACAAAACAGATACGCCCCCAAGCGTACTTGACTGGTATGCACATTCTACCCAGTGCATGGTGCGCATAGCATCCCCGACCGCGGTGGGCAACGCCGCAGCATTACCATCTGCATAATCGATCAGACTACTCATACTGCCGATAAAGGCGTCAGGAAACCAGGTGCCTTCAATGACGGGTGATCGCCATTCACCTTTTCCATCCTCACCCGCCAGGTAATATTCAAATGTGTCAGGTATACCAGTCGGGTAATTCAGCAATACACCCAACCCTATTTTTACTGCCCCTTTTGTCCCTTCAATTTTGATATAACTCTCCTGATTCCTGTTACCAAAATCGTGGTCATGGTTTGTGTTAATCACTGCTCTCAGTGTGTTGCCGTAATCAAAGAGAATGCTACTCCTGGTAGAATCAAACTTCTTGAGGGGATGTCCGCAGGTTTTGGCCATCACAGACGTCGGTTCGCCCAAAAAGGAACGGGTCAGATCAATGTAATGAATGCTGTGGTACATGATTTCAAGTCTGTCCGCCTGGTCCGACAACGGGAAAATTTCCCATGGCGTATGCGTAGTCAACCTCATTTCCATATCGTAAATCTGTCCCAGTAGCCCCTGATCGAGTAAATACCTGGCAGCCACCATAGCCGGAGCATACCGCAACTGAAAGTTGACGCAGGCAATAAGCTTTTTACTTTGGCACAATTCATAAATTTCCCGGGTTTGATGCCTGTTGGTACCAAAAGGCTTTTGTAGCAACACGGTAGCCCCATCCGGGAGAAATGGCAGCAGATTCAAAAACTGATCGGGCGTTGTGGCCAGATCATACACCGTGTTTTCCGGTAGCACGCTGACAGCCTCCTCAATGTCTGAGAAAATACATTTCACTCCAAATTCTTCAGCAAGTTGCTGGGCTTTATCCAGATTCAGATCCGTGATACCGGCCAATTCAAAACCAGCCTTTTTATATGCAGGCAAATGCGCATCTCTGACTATACCACCTGCTCCGACGATCATAATTGGTCGCCTTGTGACGGATGGCAAATGATGGGTAGGCAACGAAATCTCCATGGCTGATCAATTTATTTTAAACCTTAAAGGCAACCTGCCTGGTTAAATAATGTTAGCACTACAAATTAATTTACAGCTAATGGTATGATTTAAAATATTCAGAATTAATCGTATAGATTTTATAGGTTTCATAGGTAATAATTTACCAACAAAGCTTTTCTTTACATATAAATAATGTACCATTTCCCGCTATCACTTAGTATGAAAAATATCGACGATAAATATCAGGCTCCGGCACTTGAAAAAGGACTGGAGATCATGGAGTATCTTTCACTAAAAGCCGCTTCTCTGTCTCAGGCTGAAATTGCTTCAGGAATTATTAAGAAGCCCAATGAGATTTACAGGATGTTGGTTTGTCTTGAAAAGAAAGGATATGTGATGCGTGACGAAGTATCGGGAAAATACAAGTTAACACTAAAGCTTTTTCACCTGTCACACAGACATTCTCCCGTTGACGACATCCGCCGTGCCGCACAACATCCTATGGACGAATTGGCCCTGGATATCAATCAGTCCTGCCACCTCGGAATTCTCTACTCCGAAAAACTGATGGTGATTGCTCAGTCCAGAAGCCCCGGTCCTGTGTCCCTGTCTATCGAAGAAGGAAGCCTTTTCCCATTGCTGCAAACGACCTCCGGAAGAGTATTGCTTGCATTTATGGCGCAGGACCAGCAGAATTACATCCTGCAAAGCAACCAGACTTATATCAACCAATCTGCAAAAGACAAAAAACTCACTTTGGCTATGCTGCAACAGATACGGGAAACAGGTTATCTTGTCAAGGACAGCGACTCCACTCGTAGTGTCACTGATGTATGCGTACCTCTTCTTACATCCCAGGGCGATTTGCTGGCTACTTTAACCGTCGCTGCGCTGACTGCCAGGGACGAGCCATCTGCCAATTTTGAAAATGTAGTGGCAAAAACACAGCTCGCCTCCCGGAAAATCCTCTCCCGGCTGGGCGTCTGCTAGCCTTTACTTTTTTGTTGCTTAATCCTTTCTTCCCAGGCTTTTCTTTCCTTTTG
>DASYHR010000577.1:0-3000 GCA_035998385.1 Dyadobacter sp.
AATAAATAAAGTGCATATACGTTAAAAAAAGGCATGTCATATGCCTTTTTTTATGCCCATAAATTTTTAGGTAACCGGCTGCCTTACTTCCCTCGAAAAAGATTTACCTTCGTTGTTTACAGCTCATAAATCGTTAATACCAATATCGTGTCTAACAAACTGGTTATTTTGGGAGGGGGAGAAAGTGGTGTCGGTGCCGCAATTCTTGGCCGTTCAAAGGGATATGAAGTTTTTCTTTCGGATGGAGGAAAGCTGCAGGAAAAGTATCGTCATGAATTGGTTGATCGCGGTTTTACTTTTGAAGAGGGAGGGCATTCTGAGGAGTTGATTTTAGATGCTTCTCTGGTTGTAAAAAGTCCTGGTATTCCCGATACCTCACCTTTGATCGTTGCGCTGACAGCACGAAATATTCCGGTCGTTTCTGAAATAGAATTTGCTGCCAGATACACTGATGCTAAACTGATAGCTATAACAGGAAGTAACGGAAAAACTACCACCACTTTGCTGACGTATCATCTGTTCAAGGAAGCCGGCTATCATGTAGGTCTTGCAGGCAACATTGGTGAGAGTTTTGCATGGCAGGTTGCAGAAAAGAACTTTGACTACTACGTACTTGAAATCAGTAGTTTTCAGCTTGATAACATCGAGTCTTTCAGACCGAATATAGCTGTATTGCTCAACATCACTCCGGATCACCTGGATCGGTACAACTACTCGTTTCAGAACTACACTGATTCTAAATTCAATATCATAAGAAATCATAAAGCGGATGACCACTTCATTTACTTTGAAGACAGTGAAGTAATCACCAATGAAATTTTAAAAAGAAACATTCCTTCTCAATTGTTGTCTGTTTCGCTCTCACATCAGGTTCAAAACGGAATGTATTTCGATAACGGAAACCTGGTAGGTAGCTACAGGACTTTCCGGCAGGATTTTTCAGCTTTACCTATCAATGGACCTCACAATGCTGTAAATGCGATGGCTGCTATTTTAGCAGCTCAGGTTGGAGGCATAGGCAATGATGACATAGCAACAGCGTTGTTAAGTTTTGAAAACGCACCACATAGGCTTGAAAAAGTCGCTGAAATTGCTGGCGTAACTTACATCAACGATTCAAAGGCAACCAATGTTGATTCTGTTTTTTATGCGCTGGGAAGCTTTTCAAACCCAATTATATTGATCGCTGGTGGCGTGGATAAGGGAAATGATTATAGTCAGATTGAAGAATTGGTCAAAGCGAAAGTGAAAGGGCTCGTCATTTTGAGCACTAAACATGAAAAGCTCCAGGAATATTTCAATGAGATTGTACCAGCTATTTACGTAAGTCAGGATGTGAACGATGCTGTAAGACAGGCACAGCAATGGGCAAAACCCGGAGACGTGGTACTGTTATCGCCTGCATGTGCCAGTTTTGATCTGTTTAAAAACTACGAAGACAGAGGAAATAAATTTAAAGAGGCCGTTAGTAACCTGATGAAATGATGACGGAGGAAAAGAAGGAAAGTGGAATGGATCTTTTGCACAAATCCAGAGATAAAACCCAAGCCTGGATTACATCCAATCTAAAGGGAGATCCATGGATTTGGGGTATCTGTATCGTTATGCTGTTATGGAGTATCGTGGTCGTGTACAGTGCCAGTGTGAAAGATGCCTACAGCCAAAAAGACGGAGATACTGAATACTATCTTTACAAACATTCGGTATTATGTGCCCTGTCGCTTGTTGTGATGTTTTATGTGCATCGGATCCCATATATCAAGTTTGTATATGTGACCAGGCTTGCCGTCTGGAGTTCGATATTACTGTTGATTTTTACGATGTTTTTCGGAACGTCGGTCAACGACGCTTCCAGATGGATTGAAATACCCATTATTGGTCAACGTTTCCAGCCATCTGAATGGGCAAAGGTCGCGTTGATTTCGCATCTTTCCCTGATTCTCGCCCGGCATATCAAAGGAGGCTGGAACACGCGTGAGCTGTTTATGGAACCTCTGGCATTGGTAGGACTGGTATGCGGCCTGATCTTTACCAGCAATGTATCTACGGCAATGATGCTGGCAGGGATCTGCTTTTTGCTAATGTACGTTGGCAAGGTGCCTTTGCACTATTTGTTCTTTACTGCTATAGGCGTCGTATTCTTTGCGACCGTTGCCATTTTATTGAATTCGACTCAACGTTCCGGAACCGCTCAAAACCGTATTGCTGCCTTTTTTGACAAAGATGTCGTGGTTTATCAATCACAGCAATCTTACATGGCTATGGCGCGTGGCGGTGTATACGGCGAAGGTGTTGCCAAAAGCAGGCAAAGGAGATTCCTTCCTGAGCCACAGAAAGACTTTATTTTTGCAGTTGCTGTAGAGGAGTATGGTACACTTGGCGGAACTGCACTCATTGTGATGTATCTGATTTTGTTATACAGAGGGTTAAAAGCCATTGAAGCAACAAAGCGACCCTTTGGAGGGTTGCTTTCTGCCGGTTTGACCTTTGTGGTCGTCAGCCAGGCATTTTCTGCGATGGCGGTTACGGTCGGGCTGGTTCCGGTAACGGGACAAACATTGCCATTTTTTAGTCAGGGAGGAACATCTCTGTTATTTACAGGAATTGCCATGGGGATGATATTGAGTGTGAGCAGAGGCGAGAAAATGGACGAACAAAGAATTTATTCCTGATGGCGAAGCGAGTTATTATTAGTGGTGGCGGCACGGGTGGACATATATATCCTGCCATTGCTATAGCCAATGCGATCCAGAAACTGAATTCAGACGTGGAAGTTTTGTTTGTTGGTGCTCTGGGGAAAATGGAAATGGAGAAAGTACCAAGAGCCGGATATCGTATTATTGGTTTACCGATAGTGGGAATAAAGCGCGAGCTATCCCTGGATAATCTCAAATTTCCATTCAAGTTGGTAAACAGTTTGCTGAAGGCGCGTGAAGTAGTCAAAGATTTTCAGCCTGACGTGGCTGTGGGAGTAGGTGGCTTTGCGAGTGGACCGTTGCT